>NZ_CP086239.1:3359230-3664615 GCF_026650985.1 Clostridium estertheticum | reverse complement strand
CAGGATAACCTAAGGGCTTTAGGGTAGTTACAACTCTTCGTAGAAAGGTGTTATAGTTTTCTCTATCTTCTGGGAAGATGTATTCTAAATCTATATCTAACCCATAATAATTTTTATCCTTTAATGTAGCAATTATGTTATTAAACAATTCATTTTGTACTGTCTGATTTGTGAGTATGGTATGGGCAAGTTTACTATCAAATCCACCGCCTTCCTTTAGATTTGTAACAACCATCATAGGAGCTACCTTAGCTTTTCTAGCAGCCTCAATTAAAGGAACGTCATTTATGCCTTTTAGTGTTCCGTTAGGTTGTATTTGGTAACTAAATATACTTAGGTATGTTAAGTTTGGAAGAGTTTTTTCAAGAACGTCCATATCTGTACCCGGAAGAGCATAAGCATTAACTTCAATAGAACCTAATTTTTGCGTTGATGGTGGTATATTAATAATCTGACCAGGGTAAATTATAATAGAACTATTAAGGATAGGATTTGCAGCATATAAATCTGCAATAGTTGTGCCATAGGCTTTAGCTATGCTATAAAGGGACTGCCCAGGAAGAATTCTGTGTTTACGAGTACCTTGTAATATTACAAGTGTTTGGCCTACCACAAGTTCATTTGGGTTTGTAAGTTCATTATCATCAGCAATTTTATTGTATGGAACTCCATATAATTTTGAAATTTCATATAAGTTTTCCCCACTTTTAACAACATGAATAATCAAAAAATCACACCTCATATATTAATATAATTCAATATATGCGGCCTAACGCAAGTAGGTACTTAATATATTTATTTTTATAAAACATATTTTGTTAAAAATACTAAATTTTATTTAAAAACTTGATTTATATCCTTGAATAAACTAAAATTATTCTATGTTGTTTTACAGAATGATATCATGAAAGATAACTTGTATTTATATCAAAAATAGGTAAATTCAAGAAGTAAATCAATTAATAATTATTTTGCATCAGATATAAATAAGGAGGAATATTAATGGAAAAAGTTTTATCTTTAGATCTAAGCAAAACAGTTCCATATTTAAATGAACATGAAATCTCTTATCTTCAACCAATGGTGTCTACTGCACACAAAATGCTAACAGAAAAAACAGGTGCGGGAAGTGATTTTTTAGGATGGATAGACCTTCCTGTAAATTATGACAAAGCTGAATTTACAAGAATAAAAAAAGCAGCAGAAAAAATAAAAGGTAATTCTGAAATTTTAATAGTAATTGGAATAGGTGGATCATATCTAGGAGCTAGAGCAGCTATAGAAACATTATGCCATAGCTTTCATAATAGTTTATCAAGTGATAAAAGAAAATCTCCTGCAATATATTTCGCTGGAAATAACATAAGTTCTACATATATGGCAGATTTAATTGATGTTATAGAAGGGAAAGATTTTTCTGTAAATATAATATCAAAATCTGGAACTACAACAGAGCCAGCTATTGCTTTTAGAATATTTAAAGATTTATTAGAGAAAAAATACGGAAAAGAAGGAGCAAAAGAAAGAATTTTTGCGACTACTGATAAGGCTCGTGGAGCTCTAAAAAAATCAGCAGATGTAGCAGGGTATGAAACTTTTGTAATTCCAGATGATATAGGAGGAAGATTCTCAGTACTAACAGCAGTAGGTCTTCTACCAATAGCAGCAGCAGGAATTAATATTGATGAGATGATGAAGGGTGCAGCAGATGCAAGTGAAATATATAACGACGACGATATAAATAAAAATGATTGTTATAAATATGCAGCAGCTAGAAATGCATTATATAGAAAAGGCAAAGTTACAGAAATATTAGTAAACTATGAGCCAGCACTTCAATATTTTGGTGAGTGGTGGAAACAACTTTGTGGTGAAAGTGAAGGAAAAGATCAAAAAGGAATATTCCCAGCATCTGTTAATTTCTCTACGGATTTGCATTCTATGGGACAATATATTCAAGAAGGCGTAAGAAATATATTTGAAACAGTTATAAATGTTGAAAAGCCAAGAAGAGAAGTTGTAGTAAATAAGGAAAGCGGAGATTTAGATGGATTAAACTTTCTAGCAGGTAAAACTATGGACTTTGTTAATAAAAAGGCTTTTCAGGGAACAGTACTTGCTCATAATGATGGAGATGTACCTAATATTATTTTAAACGTACCGACGTTAAGTGCATATAACTTTGGACATATGGTCTACTTCTTTGAAAAGGCTTTAGCAATAAGCGGATACTTATCAGGCGTGAATCCTTTTGATCAACCAGGAGTTGAGGCATACAAGAAAAATATGTTTGCTCTTCTTGGAAAAGCAGGATATGAAGATATTAAAGCAGAACTTGAAAAAAGACTTTAAAGAGATGAGACGAAGTATATGAGAATTATTGTAGATGCAGATGGATGCCCTGGTAAACAGTTAATAGAAAAGGCAGCCAAGGATAACTCTATAGAGCTTATTATGTTTTGTGATATTAATCATGTACTTAGTAGTGATTACGCCTCAATAAGATATGTAGATAGTGGGTTTCAAACTGTTGATATGAAAGTAGCTAATGAGGCAAAGTCAAAGGATATAGTAATTACTCAAGATTTTGGAGTAGCTGCTATGGTTTTAGCTAAAGGATCTTATGCTATTGGACCTAAGGGACATATATATGATGATAACAATATTGATAAATTATTGTTTGAGAGGCATTTGTCTGGTAAATTAAGACGGAGTGGGGGTAAAACCTTCGGTCCTAAAAAAAGAACAAGTGAAGATGATGATAAGCTTTATAACAATTTAATTAAACTTATTTTAAAAGCTAATCAATAACACTTAGGTAATTTGTTCGTGAAATTTAAAATATAAGAAATAGCTAGTAGCGGAAGTTGCTAGCTATTTTTATATTGTTTTATAAATGACAAATATTACCAAGAAAAACTATAAAACTTATAAAACATCAATTATTAATTGATGTTTATGTCTATAAATAAGAGAAAAAAAATGGAATGTACTATGTTACAAATAATGGAAATATAGTATAATATTTATATAGAGATGAATTTTAGAAGAATAATTTGTAGTAAATGCTTATTTATAAAGGTGGGTAAATTTAAATGAATGAAATGAATATATTGTTTAGTTTAGATGATGCCAAGCAAGAATATAAAGGGATTGAAATCAGTGTTGAAAATGAATTAGAGAATAATTTAGACTATAAATTTCTTGTAGGCCTCGATGGCGCATGGGATACTTTAAAGAAATCAAGTGGGACAAGTGTTGCTATTTGGAAGCCAGCGGTGGACGGGAAGTACTCCATAATGGTGCAAGCTAAAAGAAAAGAAAGTAACAAACCCTTTGATTTTATGTCAAGGACAGACTACATAATTGGAGAATCATATGAGAAACTAATTAAGGACATTTACATAGACAAAATGGAAATAATGGTAGGAGAAAAAATTACCTTAACAGTAGATACACTTAATGTACCTATTATGTATAGATACTGGGTACATGAAAGGGATGATTGGCAACTTTTAGCAGATTATTCACCGGAAAATATAATGACATGGATATCCAAATACTCTGGAAAAAAAGAGTTTTTGGTAGAATGCAAGAATATAAATTCTAAAAATATGTTTGACGATTCAATGAAGATAGGATTTAATGTACAAGCTATACAAGCTTTAGAAATTATGAGCTTTGAATGTTTAACTGAGAGCATATTAGAAGGAACGGAGATAGTTTTTGAGGTTGAGACAAAGTATGAGGATAATAGGGTAGTTTTATATAAATTTGTAAAGATAGACCTTAAGGGAAATAGAAGTTGTATACAAGACTATTCAACTAAGAAATTAGTTAGTTATGTTGAAACTAATAGGGGCAATTATAAGCTATTATGTATGGCTAAGGATATGTTTTCGCGTAAGGAGTTTGATGATAGAGCATTAATTTATTATAATGTAGATCCATATGAGGAAATAGGGAAAGAAACCGTGAAGATCGATGATATAATAATAGACAAGAAAGATAATGTACTAATAGGTGATCGAATTCATTTAACAGTTAAAGCAACAGGCGGGGATTCTTTAAGATACAGTTTTTTAGTTTTTAAGGATGATAAAGAGACAGAAAAAATAGAATTCGGGATACATGATTTTGTAGATTTTATTCCAGAGGAAAGTGGAAGTTTTAAACTTGAGGTAAGAGTAAAAGATAAATATTCAAAGAGTGAATTTGATACAAGTAAAAGTGTATATATTAAAGCATTAGATTGTATCCCAGCTAAAATAGATTATATTCTAATGGATAAAAATAAATATTATATGGTCTACGATACTATTCCTGTGCAAGTAATATATGAAAATACAAGTGATACACTTATAAACTATGTTTTAAAAATAGATGATAAAGTAGTTGAACAAACAAGTTTTATAGAATATAAAAATTATGAACTTAAACCCAAATGTAGTGGAAGTTATGCAATAGAAATACTTGTAAAAAATAAATTGAGTACAAGTGCATATGATAGTAGAAAAGAGGTAAAAATAGAAGTGCATAAGAGCCTGCCTATAACAGATACAAAGATTTTATGTGATAATGAAAATTTTATAGTTAATGAGACCATAACATTTAAATCAGAAAGTATGGGTGGGAAAGATGTTGTATATGAGTTTTATATTATGAAAAAAGGAAACTGGAGCTTAGTACAAAAATTTAGCAAAAAAGATGACTATAGCTTTATACCTTTCCATAAGGGAATATACAAAATGTTAGTATTGTCAAAAAGCTTCTATAAGAGTATTTCGTATGAAGATTATGATATAATAGAGATTGAAGTTAAAGAATAAATTTAAAACAGCTTTTAAAGCTGTTTTTTTATAATTAAAATACTTTATACTAATTATACAGCGACCCAGGAGATGATTAACATCGACCTAGGAGATGATTTACTAAAATATAAAGAACTAGTTGAGGAGATGAATGCTAATGGACAGAATAGACAAGATATTGTCAAACTTAGGTCATGGAACAAGAAAAGAAGTAAAGGCATTACTTAAGAAAAAAAAGGTAGAGGTTGATGGAGTAATAGCAACTGACAGCGCTATGAAAGTAGATCCAGAGAAGGCTGTAATAAAGGTATCAGGTGATGAAATTAATTATAGAAAATACATATATTTAGTTATGAATAAGCCAGCAGGGGTGGTTTCAGCTACTGTAGATAGAAATGACGAGACTGTAATTGATTTAATAGATGAGCAGTACCGTGCGTTCAAACCATTTCCTATAGGAAGACTTGATAAAGATACAGTAGGACTACTTTTAATTACAAATGATGGTGAATTAAATCATAAATTAATTGCACCTAAAAACCATGTAGATAAAGTATATTATGCAGAAATAAATAAATTTATAGATGCAAGTGACATAAACACCTTTAAGAAGGGTGTTGTAATAGATGACGGATATAAATGTATGCCAGCGGAATTAGAAGTGTTAACTGCAAATGAAAATGGATCAGAGGTAATGGTTACTATTCAAGAAGGCAAATTTCATCAAGTGAAAAGAATGTTTGAGAGCGTAAATAAGAATGTTATGTTTTTAAGAAGAGTTAGTTTTGGACCATTGAAATTAGATGAAGATTTAGTTGAAGGTCAATGTAGAGAATTGTCGGAAGATGAGATAAATTTATTAAAACAAGTGTAAATTAATTGGAAATATTATAACATATGACAAAAGTGAACAAATTATGAATGAAATTTAATCACTTTACAAATCATTTACAATGAAATTTGTGGAAAACACTTGCAAACATTGGTGAAATTTAATATAATTAAGAGGTAAAGATAAATAGAGAGATAAATAGCCCCCTTTTTATTTGTTATAAAGCAGCCCAACCCCAAGGGCTGTTTTATTTTGTAAAAAAAAGTCGATTTTTGTGAAGAAATTTTAATATAATAGGTTCAGGCAAAACTCCCCCATTAAATATAACTATTTAATGGGGGCATTTTTTATTGGATATTAGGGAAGTATATAACCACATAGTATATACTAGATGTGGTTTTTAGATTATAATAAAGTGAGCAATTATAGAAGTATATGAATAAATTAGAATAATAACACTAAAAACTGGAGCAATAATAATAATTTTTAGGATAATTTATAAATACATTAGTATAAAAATTATGTTGATATAAAAATTAAGTCGGTATAAAAATCAAAACATGTAGAAATTAAATAGGAGGAAACCTAATGGATATAAAAGAAACTTTAATAAGTCTTATGACAGAGCAAGCATACAAACCTATGAATACAGCAGAACTATCTAGAATATTTGATATAAAAAAGAAAGATATTAAAGGTTTTGCAGCTTTATTATCTGAAATGGAGAAGGCTGGTGATGTAGTTAGATCAAAAGCTGAATATTATGGCATACCAGAGAAGATGGGTCTTGTAGTTGGTAAATTTCAAGGTCATCAAAGAGGGTTTGGATTTGTAATACCAGAAACAGAAAGACCAGATGTATTTATTCCGGCAGACAATGTAAACGGAGCAATGAATGGCGACAAGGTTCTTGCAAAAGTTCTAAAAGAGGAAAATAATGGCAAGAAATGCGAAGGCGAAATTGCAAAAGTAATAGAAAGATCTAATAAAACGATAATAGGAACTTATCAGGATAGTAGCAATTTTGGTTTTGTAGTAGCTGACGATAAGAGAATCGCTCAAGATATATTTATTCCTAAATCTGAAAGACTTGGTGCAAAAACAGGGCAAATAGTAATAGCTGAAATAACTCAGTGGCCAGAACAAAAAAGAAACCCTGAGGGAAAAATTATCGAAATCCTTGGTAACAAAGGTGACGCAGGTATTGATATATTATCTATAATTAAAAAACATAAACTACCAGAGGAATTTCCAGAAGCTGTTGAAACTTATACAGAAAACATATCTGATGAAATTCCAAAAGAAGAATATACAAGAAGAAAAGATTTAAGGGACCTACGTATGGTAACTATAGATGGTGAGGATGCTAAAGACTTAGATGACGCTGTATCTATTGAGCTTTTGGATAATGGTAACTATCGTTTAGGAGTTCACATAGCGGATGTTTCTAACTATGTTAAGGACAAAAATCCTTTAGACAAAGAAGCTTTGAAAAGAGCAACTTCAGTATACTTAATTGATAGAGTTATACCAATGCTTCCTAAAAAATTATCAAATGGAGTTTGTAGTTTAAATCCTAAAGTGGATAGGTTAGCACTTACTTGTTTTATGGAGATAGATAAAAACGGAAAACATGTAGATCATGAAATAGTGGAAAGTATTATAAAAACTAATGAGAGAATGACTTATACTGACGTTACGAAAATACTTACTGATAAAGACGAAGAAGTAATTAAAAGGTATGACTATTTATATGAAGATTTTAAACATATGGAAGAGTTATGTGCCATTCTTAACAAAAACAGAATGAATAGGGGAGCTATAGATTTTGATTTTACTGAGTGTAAAATAATATTAAATGAAAACGGAAAACCTATAGATATCGTACCTTATGAAAGAGGCATTGCAAATAGAGTAATAGAAGAATTTATGTTAGCGGCTAATGAAACTATAGCTGAACATTTTTTCTGGCTAAACGTACCATTTGTATATAGAATTCATGAGGATCCAGATGAAGAAAAGCTAATGCGTTTTAGTGAATTTGCACATAATTTAGGATACGCTGTAAAATGGGGTAAGGAAGTTCATCCTAGAATGCTTCAAGATATATTAGGAAAAGTCAAAGGTCAGAAAGAAGAAATGGTAGTAAGCACACTTCTTCTCCGTTCTATGATGAAAGCAAAATATTCATCAGAATGTAGTGGGCATTTTGGTTTGGCTGCTAAGTATTATTGTCACTTTACATCACCAATTAGAAGATATCCAGATTTAATGATCCATAGGATAATTAAAGAGGTTCTAAATGGCGGATTAAGTGATGCAAGAATAGAAAGATTAAAAAAAGAAGTCGAAATTGCGGCTAAACAATCATCAGATATGGAAAGAGTAGCCATGGAAGCTGAAAGAGACGTTGATGACTTAAAGAAAGCAGAATACATGAATGAGAGAGTTGGTCAAGAATTTGATGGTATTATTTCATCAGTAACCAATTTTGGATTATTTGTTGAACTCCCTAATACTGTAGAAGGTTTAGTTCATATGACTACATTAGATGATGATTATTATGTCTTTGATGAAAGGCATTTAACCCTTATTGGAGAGAGAACTAAGAAGATGTACAAATTAGGAGAAGAGGTAAGAATCATAGTTAGTAAAGTTGATCTAACTTCTCATGAGGTTTATTTTGATATAATTAAAGATGAGGATGAGCATGAAGAAGGCTCAGATGATTATTCAGTTAGTCAATTAAATGAACTTATAAAGGATGATTCAACAAAGAAAGAAGAGTAGATTGTAGAATAATACCAATATAAGAACAATCTATAAGAGAGAAAATTTTCTCTCTTATAGATTGTATATGGATTATTTTGTTAAAACGCTCTGCATATTCTTGAAATAAGGCACCATATATAGTATAATGATACTTAATAAAAAGAATAACACAAAAAATTCTTACACTATATTAATAAGAATAAAGTAGGTGAAGTTATGATAAAGAAAACAGAAAACAAAACGCTCGCACAAAATAAAAAGGCGAGACATGATTATTTTGTAGAGGAAGCAATGGAAGCTGGTATAGAGCTTGTTGGTACAGAAGTGAAATCCATCAGGGCTGGTAAAGCAAACTTAAAAGATAGTTTTGCAGATGTTATAAATGGAGAGATATTCGTTAAAAACATGCATATAGGCCATTATGAGAATGGAAATCAGTTTAATGTTGATCCATTAAGACCCAGAAGGTTATTGCTTCATAAAGAACAAATAATTAAACTAGGGTTATTCACCGCTCAAAAAGGTTATACACTAGTTCCGTTAGCTCTTTATCTTAAAGATACTAAGGTAAAAGTTAATCTTGGGGTTGTTCGTGGTAAGAAGGATTATGATAAGAGAGATGCAATGCTAGAAAAAGATGCTAAGAGAGATATGGATAGACAGATAAAAGAGAGAATGAGATAAATTCTAATAATGTACTTAGATTCCATAATATTAGCACTTGATAAAGAATATAATATGGTGTATTATTAGGACTATAGTCAGTAACATAGTAAAGAACTTAAAGTTACTATCTAATTGATATATGATTTACAAAAATTTAGAAAATATAGATTTGCGTTATATATGTAATAATGATTTTATATTATTACAGTGTAAAAGATTTAAATTTAATCTTTTCACATCTTTGGGGGCGTACTTGGTTTCGACGGGGGTACGTTGTGTCGAGGAAGCGAGCTGAGGGAACCTATGGACCCGCATTAAAAAACTATTGGAACAATTTAAACGCAAACGATAATTTACAACTAGCAGCTTAGACTGCTACGTCTTACCTTAGATGACCGCGACTTAGGATAGGGCGACGACAGCGGTGAACCGAGTCTGGGAAAGCTTTGACCTGGAAACGGAAAATATGAAGCTACTAAAACTTAAACCTGGTCAGTAGGGGTTAAGTAGAGGGAATGTTAAATTATTGACTACGCTCGTAGATGCCTAGGTGTTGCTGCCTTCGGACAGGGGTTCGACACCCCTCGCCTCCACCAGTAAAACCCCCGACTAATTAATAAATTAGTCGGGGGTTTTCTTTTTTGTTTTGATTTATCTTAATCAGAGCAATGAAGTGTGAATAGTATCAGAAACGATAGGGTAAATAAGACAGGAAGTAACTTTCATAAGCTGATATGGAACACTGCTCCAAAAGATAAGAACTTTGATCTAATTAATCATAGGTAAGGTAAAAATTAAAAACTTAAAGTATAGAGAATCATTTCTACGTATAGTCACAAAAATATTTTGTTGATAATAATGAGAAGAAATCTTCACATAATTAGGATTAATCTTTTTACTTTATTTTTGCAATGAAGTATTAATACATTTTACTTTAATACGGAATATTACTATACATAATTTTATATGATATAATAAATATATGAATATTTTAGATTAATAGGGGGGTAATGGCAATAATGTCATATATTTTAACGACATCAATTACTAATAATATAAATAATACTTCTTTAAATAAATTTCTTTCTAAAAATAAATCTAGTAAGGGTTTTATGGAGTCTGGAGAAAGCTATGAAAACTATATTGCTGAATTAATAAATTCAGGGAGAATATCTTTTCAAACTTTTAATGATTATCTATTTGAGGAATTCTCTTATGGTAAGCAGAGGGAAACATTTATTTTTAAAATACATTCATTTAATAAAAAAATAAAAAATATAGTTCAATTAATTGAAATAATGAAAAGCAATTATAATGTGGATGAGACATATTATAATAAGATAGCAACAACATACTTTTCTAATGATGATGAAAAGGCAGAATTAGTTGCTTTTAAAATAGTACCTAATTTTAATAATGTAACTGTGTCTAAAATAAAATTACTATTTGGGTATAAAGTTGAAGTATTGAATAAAGATGATAAGAAGCAAAATGAGCACAGTTATGTAGCTGTAGAAGTAGATTTAGACAATAAATCTGTTGTTATAAAAGTTTCTCCAAAGGCGAGAGTAATACATGATAGACATAAACCAGAGTCTTTATTTAGAAGATATAAAGAAAAAGTATTTGCTTTATTTAATATTAACATAGATGCTTTTAATTATGATCACAAGGTAGTTTTATACACAATGTGTGAAGAGTTATATTCGCAAATATATAGAAAAATGGTGTCTATAAAACCTGTTCAGGTAGATACTATATTAGACAGTGCAACAAAAGAGTTGACAAAAACTTTGAAGATATTAGACATAGACATAAAAAAAACACAAAATAATATCTTTGACATAAAGAGTAGCTTGGTAAAACTAGTTGAGCATCTATTAATATCAGATATAATTTATACTCGAAAATCAGGCGAAGAGGTTGAAGGGGTGGACGGATTTGTTACATATTTAAGATTTAACGATGGCACAAATGTTAGTGCGAGATTAAGAGGTGAAAATTGTAGGGATCCTATATTTGATTCTGAAACATATATGGCTCTAAGAAGCCCTATTGATAATTCGAAAAAAATTTCTATACTTCAAGTACTGTGGTTGAGTGATGAAGGAGAGTTAAGAATAGGCTATGATACTAATAGTGCAGAGTTTTTGAACATCCATTTTTTTAGCAATTTAAGTGAGAGTGATTTTGATTATGGATATGGTAAATATACAAAATATGAACAAGCACCTATTTCAAAAGTTTCTAGAATGGATAAAGCTGATGCCTCAATCGCATCTGAATAATTTAGAGTATACAAGGTTTGCAAATTATACGGGTATATCGTTAATAAAAGCTCAGGATTTTTTTCAATGTCTATGTAAAGAGGGTTATATATACTTAAAAGTAATTACTAGATGCCCGATATGTAAATGTGAATGTATAATTGATACGGAATTAGATGATGCAACATTTGAATGTAGTGATTGCGGGGAAGAATTTAATTGGATGAATATAATAGGAATGTCTAACTTTTCCTACAGAGTTAATTCTAATATAATTAAAGAAGATAAAGAAGAAAGAATTTTATCTCCTTTAGAAATTTTGAAAAATAATGGGATAAGACATAGGGAAAAAGTTATCGATATAGTAGACAAGATTAAAGACCGGAAAATAATAGATGAGGAGGTAATTGGGGTGGATAAGAAAGAAAAAGTGTTTATAGTACATGGGCGTGATGAGGCCACTGCAAGAAGAGTTAAAGAATTTATAAAAGATGATTTAAAAATGGAAGCAGTGATATTGATGGATATGGTAAGTGGTGGACTAACTATTCCTGAAAAGTTTGAGCAATATGCTAATGAATGTACCTATGCAGTAATATTAATGACTCCTGATGATGAGCTTAAATACGAGGGCAGTAGTGAAATAATCTATAGGGCAAGGCAGAATGTAATTCTTGAATTGGGATACTTTTGGGCTAAATGGGATAGAAGAAAATTTGCTGTTATTAAGAAGGGTAATCTAGAAAATCCTTCAGATATACAAGGCGTTGTTTATTTGGAATTTAGTAGTCGTGTTGAAGAGGTTTTTTATGAGTTAAAGAAGGAAATTAATGCTTCGTTAGGAGTATAGAAAATAAAATGGACTTTAAGCGTAAATAAAAGAAGATGGAGATAAAAGGTAGTACAGACTTAGATAAAATAAAGATGAATAGTTTATTTGATATATACGAACCGTTAGGAGTACATGAAGTTTTAACATATTTTTATAAAACAAACTATCCCACAAAACTAAGGTGATAATATAGATTATCCAATTACTGTAGTAAAAATGAGCCCTTTCATTAAGATAGAAATATCTATGTAAAACAGATTTTATTGCAAAAACTTTTGAAACTTCACTGCATAATCTAAATAATGCAGTGAAGTGCTATAAGTCTAAGCTGGAGTAGAATCTGTATTAGGTTATTTTTTTAGCGGAGGTGACAATCCTAAATTGAAATATAGATTATTACCTTGAATAATAAACTGATAAAAATATATTATGCCAATTTTTATAGGGCAACACAATTTGGACGCTAATAACCTAAAGAGATATAATGTATGAAGATAAGGGAGAGATTCAGCTAAAGTAGTATTATTAAAGAAAAACAAAGTAATTTTAGTTTATAAATAACATTAATATTTAGGATAAAGGAATTTAATTACAATGAAAAAAAATATATATATTAGCTATAGTTGGGATGACAAAGGAAACATAGAAAAGGTAGAATATATAGTAAAATGTTTAAGAGATACACTAAAATGTGAGTATAATATTATATTAGATCAAGAAATATTTAACAAAGAAACACAAGATGTAAATCGGTTCATAGCAGATAACATCATAGATGCCGATATGGTTATTGTGTTTGTGACACCATCATATGTAATAAAAGCAAATAAGAAAGATGATGGTTATGGAAATAAAAAAGATCAAAAAAGTGGAGTTGAAATAGAAACAGGATATATACTGGAGAGAAAGCATAATTGGGAAAAATCAATTATCACAGTTTTGTTAGATGGAGAAAATGTACCCAAATATTTAAGGCAATTATCATATATTAAAGAGGAAGTAGATTCAAATATAATTCAAACTTTAGAGAGAAAAATCAAAAATTTTATTAGTGAAAAAGATATTCATTGTACATATGAGAACAAAAAAAACAATGAAAATTTACAAACTCCACATAACTTAAATTTAAAAAACAAACCTTTAGATAAAATAGTAGACATTGAGTTTATTTGTACAGGTGAACCGGTAAGAATATCTGGAATACTTTTGTTAGATAAAAGTTATGTTAATTTGGAACATTATCAAATAATTAATATATTTAAAAAAATAGTTTCAGAAAATATTATGAACTATTTCGCTGAAAAGAATTCATTCGTTTTTCAGTGTAATTATTTTAGAATAGAGTTTAAAAATTATGATTCATATAAAAAATTTATTATGAAAATTGAAAATGCAATGGATGGGTATTTAGAGGCTGTTTCAAATTTTGAGGTTAAGTATGAGATTTATTCAAGATTTCCAATGGATAACAATTACGATTTTAAATTAGCTACGGTAAATAAAAACATATGGATTCAAATGTTGAAGTTCGCTAATTCCTTTGATTGGGATAATGGTAAAAGTAATTGGAATATTTTTCAACGCAATGATTATTATATACACGTTTTCTCGCCAGTTATATCATACAATGATAGTTATGATGCATGCGAACACGTAACATTACATGCTATTAATAAAAGTGATTTCCACTCTGACGATGTATATTTGTATGTAAAAGTGCAGGATATGGTACGTAATTCTAAATGTAATAAAATAGATGTAAGAAAAACATGGAGTATTAACATAACATGCAAATGGTTTAAAAAAGAATTTATTCCATTGTTTTGTAAAAAAAATAATTATTTAGAAGATATAATTCAAATAGAAGAAGATAGAGAATATTATGAAGAAGATATTTTTTCTCGAGCTCAAATGTTTTATATGTGTAATAAAGCAGAAGTAGGAAATGAGGAGTTAAATAAATTAAAAGAAGCATTAATATTTTGTCTCAATAAAAAGTCGGCATATAGTGATATGGGATATATAAAAAGTAAACTTGGAATACAACAAAATTTAACAACAAATGATGATATAATAGAATATTTAAATAGTAATGAATTTAATAAATATTTAATGAAACCTAATTATAATTCGTCAATAGCAGATGATTTGTTAAGGTGTATAAAATCATTTACTGATAATTATAGTAATCATAGAATTAATGATTATGATATTAAATATCTTAGCAAAAAAATTAATAGTTTAATAAGTAAAATGGAAAAAATTGAGCTGCTAGGCAAATACGATAAATAAATATGTTTTGTAAACTAATTGATTTGAAAGTGTGTGGTGGATTTTAAAGGTCATGATTCGCCTCAACAAGTAGACCTCGCCGACTAATTAATAAATTAATGGGGGGTTCTTATTATTTAAATAGAATGTGGATTCTCTAGGTTTCTGAGGTATTAGAGGAATACGAAGTTAACTTTAGTAAAAATAGCATATATAGTATATTAGATAATGAAAAATATTCTGCTGTACATATATTTAATAAGAGTTTAAAGAAGGATACCGTTGGAAAGAGAAATATCCGTTTAGGTAAAGATGATAGTGAAACTAATAAGAGGTGATGGTGGTATGCCTGTTATAATCTCTAAGGAAGAATTTCAAATAGATAAGGAAATAATGTCAGCAAGAAAAAAAGCTTCTGGGCCTAATAAAGCAAAGGGAATAGACTTGCTGCCAGGTCTATTTTTCTGTGGGGAGTGTGGGTAAGCAATGCAAGGTAATAGCTGAAAATCCGTAAATAAGCCTATGTACATTTCATATAGATGTGGTGCAATATGTATAAAAGAGGTTGTGATAACAAGAAAATTCGTAGGGAATATATGAGGCCACTGAAAAACTATATGAAAAATCGTCATCGAATTAAAGATGGCGATTTTTTTATGTAAAAGACTAAAAACAAAAAGGAATTTTAAAAGATATGTCGAATTAGTATAGTAGAATAAAATAAAAGGGGCTAAACTATTATGCTAAAAGGACAATTGGAAATAAAAATAAATACATACCATAGCTTATATTCGTTAATTATTCCGAAAGATAACATTTTAAAGCAAATTAATGACCTTGTTGACTTTTCATTTGTTTATGACGAATTGATTATTAACTATAGTTCATCTATGGGTAGAGGTGCTATTAACCCTATAATGCTATTTAAATATTTGCTTTTGAAAGTAATATATGAATTGTCTGATGAAGATGTTGTTGAAAGAACTCTTTATGATATGTCATTTAAATATTTTCTGAATTTAGCCCCAGAAGAAACAAATTTAATAAACTCAAGTACATTAACTAAATTTAGAAAGCTTCGCCTTAAAGACATGAATTTATTAGATTTATTAATAAACAAGACTGTAGAACTTGCTATAAAAGAGGGAGTTTTAAAAAGCAAAGCAATAATAGTTGATGCTACGCATACCAAGTCACGTTATAACCAAAAATCAGCAGGAGAAGAATTATTGAAACGTGCAAAAAATTTAAGAAAAACATTGTACGGAGTACATCCTGAGATAAAAGAAGATTTGCCGAATAAAGTTACAAATGGAGTACTTGAAGATATTCTTGAGTACTGCAAATTATTAATTGATAGCATAAACAAGAATCCAGAAATTGTAGCAAATCCAACTGTGAAAACTAAATTAAACTACTTAACCGAAGCTTTTAATGATGACATAGAAAACCTAAAACTATCAAAAGATGAGGATGCAAAAGTGGGGCATAAGACTGAGGATAGTTCTTTTTTTGGATATAAATCACACCTTGCTATGAGTGAAGAACGTTTAATTACAGCAGCTGTTATTACAACTGGCGAAAAAAGTGATGGAAAGGAGCTCATAGCCTTAATAGAAAAAAGCCGTGAGGCTGGTATAGATGTTAATGAAGTAATTGGAGATACAGCTTATTCTGAAAAGAAAAATCTAGAATATGCAAAAGAAAATAAAATTGCATTAATTTCAAAACTAAATCCTGTAATTTCACAAGGAATGCGAAAAAAAGAAGATGAATTTGAGTTTAATAAAGATGCTGGTTTATTTGTATGTCCGGCAGGTCATATGGCTATTAAAAAAGCAAAACAGGGAAAGAAGAATGTTGGTAAAAATCAAGTGTTAACTTACTATTTTAATGTAGAAAAGTGTAAAAATTGTGTTCATAAAGATGGGTGTTATAAAGAAGGCGCTAAATCTAAAACTTATTCAGTTTCAATAAAGTCAAATACCCACAAAGATCAAATAGAGTTCGAAAAAAGTGAATATTTTAAAAAACGTGCTAGGGAGCGTTATATGATAGAGGCTAAAAATAGTGAACTTAAGCACCAACATGGCTATGATGTAGCAATATCGTCAGGCTTAATTAGCATGCAAATGCAAGGTGCATTATCAATCTTCACTGTGAATCTAAAGAGAATAATTAAGTTGAAAAGCATGAAATAGGGCTTTTAAAACTTAATTATAAAAGAAAAAGCATGAGATATCCAAAAATATGGATTCCTCATGCTTTTTCTATTCAAATTTGAAAACTCTACTGAAAAAAGAGTGCTTTTTTCAGTGGCCTCGAATATATTGAGGGGTTTGTACTATCAGAATTAGAGAAAAATATATTGGAGGACAATGTTATACCAATATTTGTTAAAGAAATCAATTAGAATATACTGGAGCAATCAAAGAATGAAAAATCGTTAAAGAGCTTGAAGGCATTGATAAGAAGTTCATTCAAAATTATGTTGATAAGGCACTTGTTTATAAAGACCACGTTGAAGTAATTCAGAGTGGTCTTTAATACGTTAAAGGCTAATAAAGTATATAATATTATGTCATCTGTAAAGAAAAGTACCATTACTAAGTAGTATAGAATTTTGCATATAAACGCAATAAGGAGCTCATAAATATTTTGTCTTAATATGGTCGATTTTTCATTAAAGTTATGTTTGTAAAGTTTAATTAGACAATGTGTTAAATTTTTTTACTAACATTAAAAGAAAGTGAAAACAGTTTTTAAAAAATTAGTAGTTGTAATATAAAATATATAAATATATACCATAGAAGGAAAAATAATGACATTTTAAGATAAAAAGTATGGTATAATACTTATATAAATCAAATAAATATTATAAAATTTAGTATAAATTGTATAAAATAGAAATATAGTTGGATATAAAAAGATATCATAAAGGAGATAATATGCGACAAGAACTATTAATTTTTGTAGATAAATATTTAAAAGCTATAAGAGAGGAAAATGCAGCTGTTTTTGCTGGAGCAGGACTTTCAGCAGGAAGTGGGTTAATGAATTGGAAAGGACTTCTTAGAGACATTGCAATTGAGTTAGGGTTAGATGTGGACAAGGAATATGACTTAATTGCATTAGCACAATATTATGATAATGAAAATGGTGGTCGTGGAGGAATCAACAGTCAGCTAATTGATGAGTTTACTAAAGATGTTGTATCAGGTGAGAATCATAAGATTTTGGCATCGTTACCAATAAACACTTACTGGACTACCAATTATGATAATTTAATAGAAAAAACCTTGGAGGCTTATGGTAAAACAGTTGATACTAAAATATGTTCTGAGAATTTAGCAACAACTAGACCTCGTAGGGATGCTGTAGTATACAAAATGCATGGAGATATATCTCTAGCACATGATGCAGTTATAACTAAAGATGATTATGAGGGTTATAATGAAAAGAGACAAGTATTCACTACTGCGTTACAAGGAGATTTAATATCCAAGACTTTCTTATTTATTGGGTTTAGTTTTGATGATCCTAACCTAGAATATATATTAAGCAGAATTAGAATTTTGATGGGAAGAAATGCACGAGATCACTATTGCTTTTTAAAAAAAATAGTTAAAGAGGAATTTGAGAAAATAGAAGATTTTATTTATGAGAGAACAAAACAGGAATTGAAGATTAAAGATTTAAAAAGATATAGAATTCGAGTTTTATTAGTTGATGACTTTAATGAAATAACAAATGTTTTAAAGCTAATTCAATGTAAGATTAAAAGAAACAATATCTTTATTTCTGGAGCTGCTTATGAATATGGGAAATGGGGTCAAAATCGCGCAGAAGATTTTATATTTAACCTTTCAAAGAAATTGGCTGAAAGGAATTATAAAATTATATGTGGTTTTGGAGTCGGTATTGGAAGCTCAGTTATTAATGGTGTTTTGTCTCATGTTTATTCATTCACTAGGAGTCATTTAGATGATTTTTTAATTCTTAGACCATTCCCTCAAAATATAACTGATCCCGCAGAAAGAGCTTACCTATGGAAAAGATACAGAGAGGATATGCTATCTAATGCAGGAATAGCAGTATTTTTTTTCGGAAATAAGATTGAAAACGGTAAGGTAGTAGATTCCAACGGATTAATTGAAGAATTTGACATTGCAGTTGATAAGGGATTAAAAGTTATTCCTGTTGGGTGTACTGGATATGTATCTAAACAATTATGGGAGCGAGTGACAAACAAGATGGAGGATTTTTATGCTTTTAACGAGGAACTGAATAATACTATAAAAGAATTGGGGATTTACACAGATGATGATACTCTAATAACTAATAATATAATTAAAGCTATAGGGTTATTGCAGAACTTAATATAAATCTATAAAATTATAAAAAAAATAGTATAACAAATGCTAATATGAAAGGTATCTAGTATATAAAAGTAACTGAAGAGAGGGTAAGAAGCATGGCTCATAAAACGTTTATTTCATATAAATATACTGAGGCTAGGGGGTTAAGAGATGATATAATTGAAAAATTAGGAGATGATTCTAAGTATTATAATGGGGAAACCAGTGATTCTGCAGACCTAACAGATACTACAACAGAAAACATCAAGGACAAGTTGAGGGATATGTTATATTCGACGTCCGTAACGATTGTAATTATTTCACCTAATATGACATACAGCAAATGGATCGATTGGGAGATAGAATACTCATTGAAAGAAATTACTCGAAAGGACAAGACATCAAGAACTAATGGTATCGTAGGTGTTCTTATGAAATATAATGGCGGGTATGGCTGGATTGAAACAAATAATAAAAGTGAGGATGGTTGTAGTTCAAGGGACATAGATACAAATAAACTTTATAGTATTATATATAATAATAGATTTAACTTGGAAGAGCCTGTTTATGTATGTAACGAGTGTCAAACTGTAGATAGCCTTACTGGTTCTTATATATCTCTTATAAATGAAGATGTTTTCCTATCAAATCCAAGTAAGTATATTGATAATGCTTTTGAAAAAAGTGATGATATTGATAGTTTTAAAATAACAAAGAGTCGAAGTTGATTTATTTTATTTATTACCAAGAAGACAAATTAACTTTATAGCATTGAATGTAATATTTGTAGATAAATAAATAGTCGAAAGGAGATAAAGTTATGGCAAAAAGGCAAGTTTTTTTCAGCTTTGAATATTTAAAGGATAATTGGAGGGCAGGTCAGGTAAGAAGCATGGGAAAGGTAGATAGTAGTTCAACTTGTTCTGATAACGACTGGGAAGAAGTAAAGGAAAAAAGCGATAAAGCAATAAAAGAATGGATTGATGCACAGTTGAAAATGCGTTCTTGTCTGGTAGTTTTGGTAGGAGCGACAACATCCGGAAGAAAATGGATTGATTATGAAATTAATAAGGCATATGAATTAGGAAAGGGTATTGTTGGAATAAATATATATAATCTAAAAAATAAGGATGGAAAGCAAACTACAAAGGGCAGTAATCCTTTCTACAATATTCTAATAGGTTCGAATAATGAGAGACTATCAAAATATGTTACTTGCTACGAGTCCATACACACATCAAGCCAGTATGTATATGACGATATAAATGGAAATATGGAACAATTAATCCAGGATGCTATAGATAATAAAGATTCGTATTAGATGCTGTTTTTGAAAATGGATTAAGTAATAATATCAACTTTATAGAAAAGGTTCAAACCATAATTTAACAACTTTTATGTCAGTAAGTTTGGTGGATTTGGCCTATTGTGCTTCGCCTCCACCATAAAAAAACAACAAGTTTGATACAACGAAAACCCTTGAAATTCAAGGGTTTTCGTTGTTTTTTGGATAAAATAGAGTAGGATTTTCAGAGTTTTAAGTTTGGAGTTATGTACTTTTATAGTTTGGATGCACCCACCTATGGATTTTGGATTGGGTGGGTGCACTTTTTAGCGGAAATATTAATGAAATGAATTAGTGGGAATTGCAGCATTCTTAAGTTGATGGCTATGTGTACTCTAGAGGGAACAAAATGTGACCGCTTGCTGAATAAGATAGAAGATAGTGCTAACTAGGTATAAACTTCTCTTTTTATATTTTATTGAACTATTTAATTCATATAATTAATTTATAAGTTAATATATTTAATATTTAAATAAGTAAAAGTAAAAATACTTAATATTGATATTGAATTTCTTAAAAAACGGTAGTATAATAAAATTATGGAGAGTGATGATTAGTATGGCATACAAAATAATAACTCAGTGCCCAGTATGTTCTTCCAAACTTACTGTTACAAAACTAAAATGTAAAAAGTGCGACACTGTTATTGAAAATGACTTTGAATTACCTAAGTTCTCTTATTTAACCATGGAACAGCTAAATTTTGTTGAGGTCTTTATAAAATGCCGAGGTAATATTAAAGATGTTGAAAAGGAACTAGGAATATCTTATCCTACAGTTCGAGGTAAGCTGGAGGATCTAATTGCATCCTTGGGATATACACAAATCAAAGAAAAAGAGGATAACAGTGCTGATGTGATTGATAAGCTTGAAAAGGGAGAAATTACAGCCGAGCAAGCATTAAATTTATTAAGAAAATAGTATTTAAAGGAGTTGTATTATAATGAATGAAGAGGTAATGAGAGTATTAAAAATGTTGGAAGAGGGAAAAATTGATTCGCAAAAAGCCGGGGAGTTAATAGAAGCTTTAAACGCAACAAAAAAAAATGTTCCAGTTACTGCGAACAATGCAGATAAAATACTTAAAATTAAGGTTAATTCATCAACTGGAGATAACGTAAATGTAAATATACCTGTAAAGTTTATAAAAACTTTAGGAAGTGCTATTAAGAGAATACCTAAGATAGAAGGAGTAGAAGGCATTGAGGACATAGATATACAGGCTATTCTCCAAGCTGTAGCCGAGGGATTAGATGGAAAGATTGTAGACGTGAAAAGTGAAAAGGGAGATATTGTAGAAATTGTAGTTGAGTAACAGCACCGGAGGTGACTATTATCTATGAGAATTTATATAAGAGAAAAAACAGGCAGGAAGTTTTTTATTCCTGTGCCCTTAAGTATTGCAGGTGCTGCTTGCAAAATAGCTGATTTTGTATTTAAGAGGATAGATAAGCATATTGATGCTCAGACAAAAGAAATACTAGAATGTATAGATTTTAATGTACTTGCAAAAAGCTTGAAGTATTTGAAAAGCTACAAGGGACTGAAACTGGTGGAAGTAAAATCACAGGAAGGCAATGAAGTAACTATAATTTTGTAATCTAATTTTTAATATACATTTTTTAGGTCATACAGCTGGCCACGTTGTAAAAACTGGAACGAAGTGACTAGTTTTTACTTGGTAATGTAAGCAAAATAAATACACAAACAAAATTGACTAAATTGTTACAAGAATTTATGTGTAAAGCCCACTCTCTTTATGGGTGGGATGGATAAAGTAATAAAATATAACAATAGACATGGTTATTTTAGTACGATATAATATACTTGGGTTTTGAAACGAGCCATATACTATCGTTAATGTGTCAATTGTGATACTTGATAGTGAAATTCTTGAAGAATACATATAGTTTTTATAAATATTAAAGCAAAAAAAGGAGTTATAATGAAATACGAATATAAAACACTTGCTAATATTAGACACAAAGTTTTTACTGCTGTAAGTAAGATGGCTTTTGAAGATAATTTAAAAGAAATGGGAAATATCCCATATGAGATTATTCCTGGAGATGTGGGTAAGTATAGAGAAAGTACATTTCTTGAAAGAGCAATAGTTAGTGAGCGAATCCGTTTGGCAATGGGACTAAATTTAAGATTAAATGATAAATCAAGAGCAATTACGGAGGGGCTAGAGGAGGCAACAAAACCTTCAAAATATTATGAACCGCCACTTGTAAACATTATAAAATTTGCCTGTAATTCTTGTCCAACCAATAGCTATGAAGTTACAAATATGTGCCGTGGCTGCCTAGCGCACCCTTGTGTAGAAGTCTGTCCTAAAGGCGCAGTTAGTATAGTTAATGGGAAAAGTTTTATTGATCAGGAAAAATGTATAAAGTGTGGTTTATGTGCTAAAGCGTGTCCGTATTCAGCAATAATAAAACATAAGCGACCATGTGCCGTGGCATGTGGGGTGGATGCAATATATACAGATGAATATGGCAGAGCATCAATAGATTATGATAAATGTGTTAGCTGCGGAATGTGTTTGGTAAATTGTCCTTTTGGAGCAATATCTGACAAAAGCCAAATATTCCAACTAATTCAGGCAATTAATAAAAAGGAAGAAGTAATTGCAATTGTAGCTCCGTCATATTTGGGTCAGTTTGGTAAAAATGTTGGATTTAATGATTTTAAAACAGCGATGACTACACTTGGATTTAAAGATGTTGTTGAAGTTGCGATTGGTGCAGATATTTGTACAATTGAGGAGGCAAATGATTTTATAGAAAATGTACCTGAAAAACTTTCATTTATGGGTACTTCATGCTGCCCTGCTTGGTCTGTTATGGCTAAAAAATTATATCCGCAGCATGCCGAAAATATTTCAATGACTTTGACTCCAATGGTTTTTGCTGCTCGATTTGTGAGAGAAAAACATAAAGATGCAAAGATTGTTTTTGTTGGACCATGTAGCGCGAAAAAATTAGAAGCTTCCAGAAAAAGCGTGAAAAGTGAAGTGGATTTTGTAATTACTTTTGAGGAGTTATCTGGAATGCTTGAAGCCAAAGAAGTAGAAATAATTGGTACAGATATAAGCTTGAGTAATGAAGCAACTGGTTCAGGAAGAGGCTTTGCGGTTGCAGGTGGAGTTGCTAAGGCTGTAGCTGATTTGATAACAAAAGAACATCCAGAGCTTGAAGTAAAGATTAAAGCTGCGAATGGTCTGAGAGAATGCAGAGAGATGTGTAATGATGCCGCAAAAGGAAAGTATGATGGATATCTCCTTGAAGGAATGGCGTGTCCGGGTGGATGCGTGGCTGGAGCTGGGTGTATTGTCAAACCTAATATAGCTGGTGCTCAGGTTAAACAAGCGATTAGAAATTCTGAACTCAAGATTTCAGATGAGTCTAAATATGCTGATAAAATTTACTTGTTAGATGAAAAAAATCTAGAGTAAAATAGAAAATATTAGCAAATAAAGAACGGGACATGTTACTGGTAATGCAGGCAGGATCCATAAAAGCGATATTATATCGTTTTTATGGATTTTTTTTTGTGCCAATGATGTCACCGCTTTTAACAGTTCAAATTACCATTAAACCTAGTGTTTACAATGATATACGCCAAATAGTCTAAAAATTTAACGTATATACATAAGATAATTGAACATCATCCAAAAGTGACAAAAACTACCTAAAATTATAAATACATGGAATGTTTCATGGAAACCGAACCAAGGTATATTGAAATTAGGCTTTTTTAATCCATAAATAATACCCCCGATGCTATAAAAAATTCCGCCTAAAACGAGCCAGAAAAGACCACCGATAGGTATAGTTTTAATCATTGGATGAAATGCAATTATAATTACCCAACCCATTAATACATATAGTATAGTTGATACATTTCTTGATTTACCCGTCGATATAGATTTCCATATAATACCTATTACAGCCAAACCCCATATGACTCCAAACATACTCCATCCCCACCAACCCCTTAAAGGTATTAATGCAATAGGAGTATATGTACCCGCAATTAAAAGATATATTGCCATATGGTCAAAATATCTAAATACTTTCTGAACTTTAGAACCTACGGGTAACATATGATATAAGGAACTCATTGTATAAAGTAATACTAATGTTGTTCCGAAAATTGAAAATGAAACTATATGCCAAGCCGTAGCTTTTAGAGACGAAAATACAACTAATAATACAAGTGCAGCTATAGCGAGTACCCCGCCCACAATATGTATTATTCCACTTACCCTACTTTTAGAAATCATTTAATCAACTCCTTTTTAGCTTTTTTCTCATTAATTTCTGATATATGTATATGTTGAATTACTTTTAATTATAAAATTCTCAGATTCATCTTTTCGTTTTATTGTTTGGTTCCACGTTAAATTAATCCTTTACTATGCAGCTCTCGGTACCAAATTTATGTTTATGGTACCAGTATAATTACTATAATTGTTTTTGTCAATACATGAAACGGCAACTGAGGCAAGGCGAGATAGGAAAATAGAAAAGTTAAATTTGATTTTTTTTATAATTTTATGTATTGACAAAAGAACCTCTAGTAAATACAATGGTACTGTAAATCCTAAAGCAGTACCTGCGATGTTAGGGGAAGGAATGTAAGTATATGGAGAAAAATATATATCTAAAAACTTTAAAACTTTTTGCAAGCAAAGGATCTCGATTTACGACTGAAGATTTGGCAAGAGAACTCGGTACGAGTAAACGTACGATTTATTCTTATTTTTCTACCAAAGATGAAATTATAGAAAAAACGATAGAATTCGTTTTTAGTGAAATAATTACCTCAGATGCTGAAATACTTGAAAATAATGAGCTTACGTTTCAAGAAAAAATCAAACTCTATTTTAACAATATACCGGATGCGTACAATCTCGGGTCTATTATTAGACATATGGATGATCTTCAACGATATTATCCCTATTTGTGGGAGAAAGTAAATAATCATCTGAATACTATATGGGATGCAGTTATTCAATTGATAGAGCAAGGTATAAAAAATGGGGAACTTGAAGAAATAGATACTGTTATACTCAAGTTAATGCTGAATGAAACCTTAAAAAAGCTCTTAGACTATGAATTTCTTGCCAAGAGTCAGGTCAGCTTTGATTCTGCACTCAAAGCAATGAACAATATTATTTTATATGGCTTAATTAAAAGAGAGGATAATTAAATTATGCATAAAGACAAAATTTTTAAATGCTACTTTGTATTCTATTAAATTCAAATTAGTAATTGCTATTGTAATTGTACAATGTTTTAGCTCTTATATAGGTCAAGGTGTTAATTTAGCTATGGCACGTGGCAGACACGCACTACAAGACACGTTTCGCCTCCATCAGTAAAACCATCGACTAATTAATAAATTAGTCGGGGGTTTTCTTATGCATTAATTTAATGGGATTAGCATTTGGTATTGTCTTCACAAAAGAGGAATAAAACAGGACATTGGTCAGACTACAGATTCATCTTTTATTAAATTTGAGTCATTTTGATATACTGTCTGTAATGGAATGCTATAAAAAACTATTGACAAAGTCATACAAAAAATGTATTATCCTATCAAGGAATGAAACGGGTTTCATAAATCTCTTAACAAGAGTGGAAGGAAAACAAATAAATTTATTGCAGTCTGGTGCTTTTTCAATCTGTAATTTGTAAAGGGTGATAATAATGAATAATAACAACGTTAGAACAGTATTCAATCTAAATCTTGACTGGAAATTTAAGTTAACTGATGAAACAAATGCATGGCAGAAAGGTTTTGACGATACCTCATGGGAAAATATTAATATCCCTCATGATTGGTCAGTTAACTATCCTTTTGATATCAAAAACTCTAGCGGCACGGGATATTTACCTGGAGGAATCGGTTTTTATAGAAAGAAGTTTTTTTTACCTAAGGAATTAGAAGGAAAGAGAGTTTATGTAACCTTTGATGGAGTCTATAATAACAGTATGGTTTGGTGCAATAGTTATTACGTAGGGAAAAGGCCAAATGGGTATACTGAAATTATTTATGATATTACTGATTTTGCTTGTTTTGGCGATATGCCTAATGTTTTAACCGTAAAGGTTGACCACAAATGCATTGAAGATTCAAGATGGTTTACAGGTTCAGGAATATATAGAAAAGTCACAGTAGAAGTTAAAAACAAAATTTGTATTGATAGCCATGGAGTTTTTATTTCTACAAAGAATGTTAGTAATGAAAAAGCTAAAATGTCTGTACAAACATCAGTAATTAATACAACTGATGAAGATATAGAAGTCAAAGTGAAGAATTTTATTTATGATGATAAGGATAACTTAGTATCGTTTATAGAAGGAGAACAAACAGTTCTGGCTAGGGGAAATATTGCTAACAACAAAGAGATGTTCGTTGATATGCCAAAATTATGGTCAATAAATACACCTAACCTATATACTTGTTTTACTGTTATCGAAAAAGATGGAATCATCATAGACCAGGAAAAAATAATAACTGGAATACGTACATTTGAGTTTAATGCTGATAAAGGTTTTTTACTAAATGGAGAAAGTATGAAACTAAAAGGAGTTTGTGTTCATCATGATGCGGGGTGTTTAGGTGCTGCTGTAAGAAAGAAGGTATGGGAAAGAAGACTTTTGAGTTTGCAGGAAATGGGTTGTAATGCTATTCGCATGAGCCATAATCCACATATGCCTGAATTATATGATTTGTGCGATGAATTAGGTTTTCTTGTTATAGATGAAGCTTTTGATGAATGGGAAGGTGTAAAAAACAAGTGGTCAAAAGGTCATAATGTGTATCCTCCTGCTCACTACGGATACTATGAAGATTTCCCCGAGTGGCATGAGAGAGATATTGCTACAATGATTTTACGAGATAGAAATCATCCATCTATTATATTATGGAGTATTGGGAATGAAATAGATTATCCAAATGATCCATATGGTCATCCATTCTTTGAAACGATGACAGGTAATAATGATGAAAATAAACCAGCGGCTGAAAGGATATATGATCCTAATAAGCCAAATGCGCAAAGAATAGCTAGTATTGCTAAAGAGTTGGTTTCTATAGTAAAGAACTATGACTTAACAAGGCCTGTAACAGCTGCATTGGCATTTCCTGAACTTTCTAATTTTACTGGCTATGCAGATTGTCTTGATGTAGTTGGATATAATTATAAAGAACATCTTTATAAGGAGGATCATAAAAAATATCCCAATAGAATTCTTATGGGAAGTGAAAATGGAAAAGGGCTAGAGCAATGGCTGGCAGTTGAAAAAAATGAATACATTTCTGGACAATTTCTTTGGACTGGTATAGATTATCTTGGGGAGACAAAAATTTGGCCTTCCCATGGCTCTCAGGCAGGTTTACTTGATGTTGCTGGATTTGAGAAACCTAGTTATTATTTTCGTAAAAGCATATGGTCAAATAAACCTATGATAAAGATATTTGCTACTAATTTCAAGACCGAGGACTTGTCAGCTAGGTGGAATTTTATAAATAATGAAGAAGTTAAAGTTGCTTGCTTTACAAATTGCGAAAAAACAGAATTGTTTTTAAATGAAAAATCTTTGGGGATAAGAAATGTTAAGGATTATGATGAAAATTATATAACATGGACAGTACCTTTTGAAAAAGGCATATTAAAAGCTATTTCCACGGATGGTGAGGGGAAGGTATACGAAGATATTTTAATAACTGCCGGTGCTGCAGCTGGAATTAGACTACAGTGCAAAGATGAGGTTATAGCTTCTGATGGTTTGGATATGACTCATATTGAATTAAATATTATAGATCTTGATGGGAATACTATTCATAATGCTCAGGATTTAATCCATGTATCTATAGAAGGGCCAGCTAAACTATTGGGATTGGAAAATGGAAATTTAGAAGATATCACAACTTGTTCATTACCTCATAGAAGAGCCTATAATGGAAAACTTTTAGTATACATTTCATCTACTACCGAAAAAGGTATTATAAAAATAAAGGCTCAAGGAGAGAAGTTAGGGCTAAGTGAAATAAGTATTATCTCTAAATAGAACATTCATGTTAAGGTGAGTGATTTTCATTATGGTAGTAATACAAATACAAGACTATTTAAATTATTACATCATAACCTCTGGGTGTCCAGGTTGGTATACAAACCAACAAAAATATTCATATGCCACCTCACTTAACGGATTATGGTCAACACCGGCACCCATAGGTAATGAAAAAATAGGATATCTTGGCCACATTGATGGATAGTAGAATTAGGAGCAACTAAATTATTTAAAAAAACTATTGACAAAGCTATATAGAAAATGTATTATCTTATTAAGGACTGAAACGGGTTTCAAAACTTATTTCAGAAGTGTAGAAGGGAAACAAATAAATGAAAAATGATGAAATTATAAAAAAGGATACAACAATTTATGATATAGCAAAAGAAGCTAATGTTTCACCCGCAACAGTGTCAAGAGTTTTGACAGGTAGTGCTAAAGTAAAGGAAGATAAAAAAGAAAGAGTGCTAGAAATAATAAAATTACATAACTTTCAACCTAATGCAGTAGCAAGAAGTTTGTTTAAAAAAAGATCAATGATGATAGGGGTTATTTTACCTGATATAACCAATCCTTTCTTTTCAACAGTGTTTTTAGAAGCTGAGAAAGCTGCTTTAGAATTTGGTTATTCAATGATTTTATGCAATTCTATGGATAGCTCGAAAGTTGAAGCGTTACACATAAAATCATTATCAGAAAAGCAAGTTGATGGAGTAATTTTTATGGGTCACAGAGTGAATGCAGTAAAAACAAACATAAACTATGTATTAGATTTACAAAGACTTGCGAGTAAAATACCGTTTGTGATTATAAATGGGAAGATGACGGGAGTAGATAGTTACAAGATTATTACTGATGAAGAAGATGGCATAATTAAAATAGTTGATTATTTAGTGGGGCTTGGACATAAGGATATTGCTATTTTAGGAGGCATAACAAATTCAACTTCAACTTCAATAAAGCACATGGCATATTCAAAAGCCTTAAAAAAGTATGGGATAAAAGTGGACAAAACTTTTATAGTTAACGAAGGGTTTTCTATTGAAAGTGGTATCACAGCAATGGAGAAACTTCTTAAGGGTAAAAAGGTTCCTACAGCAGTTATTGGTATAAATGATTTAGTAGCGATAGGAGCAATTAGGGCTATAAAATCAGCGGGCATCGAGGTTCCAAAAGATATTTCAGTGACAGGCTTTGATGGAACATATATCTCAGAACTTGTTAGTCCACAACTTACAACGGTGTACCAAAGTTATGAGAATATTGGAAGAGAAGCTGTAAATACCATAATTGATGTAATTAAAAATAAGGAAACACCTAAAAATAAAATTATTAAAACAAAACTTATAATAAGAAAATCTTGTAGTACAAAACCCTAAGAGAATTAGGGCTTAAAAAATAATCTCTATGAAACCGGTTTCCTAATGTATAGCGGATATTTTTGGAAGCAAAATATAAACAATTGCAAAGGAGGTGTCTTATAATTATTGATTTATATTAACTTAAATAAAAAAAAGAAAATTGGTACTTCGATTAATATAAATACTTTTATTAATATAAACACCTCCACAATAAAAAAAATTTTAATTATTTGTTTAATAATGATGCTAACGGCCACTTCATATGGGTGTAGTAAAGCAGCAAAATCATCTAGTAATAATGTTACAACTACTTCGCTTAACCAGGAATTGAAGCAGAAAGCTAAAGGTTATAAAAATGAAGAATATCAGAATGGAAAGGTTCCATTGCAAACTTATATCAAAATGGAAGGAAAAATTATTCAAACCGACAATAAAAACAAACAAATAGTAACTAAAAGTGATCGCTTTATTTTAGATAATAATGGAACGAAATATCAAATGATTTGTGGAGAAAAAATAACAGTTAAAGTAGGAGATAAAGTTACTGTTTATGGAACGTATTATGGGTTAGTGCAAGTAGACGAAATTGATGTAATTATGAATTAAGGAGTAATTATGAAATTTATTGAAAATACAATTAATAAATTACTGGTGGAGGAAATATTAGCCGCAAAAGATAATATTTTAAAGATGAAAACTATTCCTAGCATCGATTTAAAAGGATATCAGATATATTTAAAGGAAGGTAATCGTAGCGTTTTTGAAACTCAGTATTTTGAGAGAAGAAGGCTATTAAGTGTAATGGGATTATCCGTGTTAATCGAAAAAAACAAAAGGGATATTGAATGTTTAGAAAACATTATCTGGCAAGTATGCTCAGAATATACGTGGGGCTTGCCAGCTCATCTAACAATTAAGGATAATACTTATGAGAAAAATGCTAGATACTGTATAGACTTATTTTCAGCTGAAACAGCACAGACATTAGCAGAATTTTACGAGTTATATAAGGAAGTTTTTTCTACTGAAATTAAAGACAGAATTATATATGAAATTAATAATAGAGTGTTTACACCACTGCTAGATAAAAAATGGGATTTTGAAGACAAAGAAAATAATTGGAGTGCAGTTATTGGAAGTTCAGTAGGAATGGCAGCTATAAGTATGTTAGGAGACAACCCATTAAGACAAAAGCAGATTTTTCAAAAGGTTGATAAATGTTTAGAAAGTTATTTAAAAGGTTTTAAAAATGATGGGGCTTGCGTAGAAGGAGTTGGCTACTGGGCATACGGATTTGGATACTATTGCTACTTTGCAGAAAAATATAAATTGGCTTTTAAAAACAATAAATATTTAGAAAACCCATTGTTAAAGAGTATAGCTAATTTCCCAGTGGGTATGGAAATTGGCAGAGGTAAATTTGTACAATTCGCAGATTCAACAATTGCTGAGTTACCAACAGGACTTCTATGTTATTGCAAAAAACAATTTTCAGTATCGCTTCCATATACTAAAAAAGTAAGTTCGCTTTACGATAATGAATGTTATAGATGGGCAGAGCTTTCAAGAAATCTAATATGGACAAATAGTACTTTAAACTCCAGTGATACAACGTTTAAAACAAAATACTTTGAAGATGAGCAATGGTTAATAATAAATGAAGAAAATGGATTTTTGTTTGCAGCTAAAGCTGGAAAAAATAATGATTCTCATAATCATAATGATGTAGGTAATTTCGTCTTGGGGTTTAAAGATGAATTATTCTTAATTGATTTTGGCGCTGGGCAATATACCAAAGATTACTTCAATGATGAAAAAAGATATAACATGTTAGTTAATCGCTCAATGGGTCACTGTGTTCCAATAATTAATGATAATGAAGAAATTTTTGGGAATTATAAGGCCTCTAATGTAATTATAAATAGATCAAAAGAAAAAGTAACTTTTTCAATGAATTTAGAAAACGTATACCCGCTTATTACTAATCTGATTAGTTTTAATAGAGAGTTTGATATATATCCTCATAAAAAATTTATAGATATAAAAGATAATATGTTATTTGATGAAAAGGATAACAAAGTTTATCAAAATTTTGTAAGTAAGATTAAACCTATAACTAACAATAATACTATAAAGTGGACTGGAAGTTATGGGACTTTAACATTAGACAATATCAGTGATTTAGACGATGTAGTAGTACTACAAGAAAAAATTACTAATCATTATGGAACTTACGAAACAATATACAGAACATTAATTAGAAAAAGCTTTATTTCAAAAACATATAGTAGTAAGTTAACTTTTTATATAGATACTTAATAATATGGCATCGCAGATGAGGATTAACTAGGTAAAAACTAAAATAGAAACTTGTACTAAACATTAATGTGCAAGATTTTATATATAAATTTAAAACAAATGGGGGAATAATGATGAAAATCAGTAAAAAATTAATGACATTGGTATTAACTACCGCAATTATTGGGACAACACTTGCAGGATGTTCAAGTAAGACTAGTAGTACTCAGAAAAGTAGCAGTGATAAAATACAATTAAGTGTAACCACATGGAATTATGATACCACACCAGAATTTAAGGCTCTATTTGAAGCTTTTCACAAAGCTAACCCTAATATAACCATTAAGCCTATAGATATCGATGCATCTCAGTATGATAATAAGGTAACTACAATGCTTGCAGGAGGAGATTCAACAGATGTATTAACAATGAAAAATACTACTTCTTATTCAGGTTATGCATTCCGTGGACAATTAGAGGACTTAACCACTCATGTAAAACCAAATGTTGCAAATGCTAATTATAAGGGAGCATATGATTATCTTAAAATAGATGACAAATATTATGCGCAGCCTTATAGAACTGATTTCTTTGTTTTATATTATAACAAAACTATGTTTGATAAAGCAAAAATTGCTTACCCAGAGAATTTAACATGGGATCAATATGCAACACTAGCACAAAAGTTAACAGTAGGTACTGGATCTACTAAACAATATGGAGCATATAATCATACTTGGCGTTCAATTGTTCAAGCGACAGCTAGTGCCCAGACTAATTCAGATTTAGTAAGTGGAAAATATGATTTTATGAAACCCTATTATGAAACATTTTTGAAAATGCAGAAAAGTGGTTCTTCAATGGAGTATGGTACTGCAAAATCAACTAGTAGCACATATGCTTCACAGTTTGAAACAGGAAAAGCTGCTATGCTTCCAATGGGTACATGGTATATGGCAGGTGTCCTAAATTCAAAGAAAAAGGGAGCTACTGATGTTAATTGGGGAATAACCGCAATGCCACAAAATGAAGCTAATGGTAAAGTTACAACATTCGGTTCTCCAACAGCATTTGCTATCAATAAAAATTCTAAACAAAAGGAAGCTGCACAAAAGTTCCTAGATTTCGCAAGTGGCGAAAAGGGAGCTACAGTACTCGCTAGTGTTGGTGTTGTACCAGCTTATAGAACAGATGTTATAAATAAGAGTTATTTTGATTTAAAAGGAATGCCTACAGATGCAATTTCTAAAAAAGCATTTTCACCTGATAAAATTGCCCTTGAAATGCCAGTAAATAAACATTCGGCAGCAATAGATCAAATACTTACAGAAGAACATGATTTGATTATGGTCGGAGGTTCAACTATCGATAAGGCAATAGCAAGTATGTCTAAAAGAGTACTCCAAGAAATAAAAGAGTAATGGTTTATAGGTAGTGTATGGTTTATTAAATTATACACTACCACTTCTATTAGAATAGAGAGGAGGTCTGTGAGGGTTTTTATAATCTAAGCAGAATGTATATGGATAATAATGTTGAAGTTATACCAATAAATAATAAAAATTTTCCGAGCAAAGGAAATAAACAAAGCAGAAAAAATCTTTTGACAGCTTGGTCATTTATAATACCTAATTTTGCTGGGTTTTTCATATTTACATTAATTCCTATTATAGCATCATTCATTTTAGCATTTATGAAATGGGATTCATTTAATCCACCTAAATTTGTTGGTCTATCAAACTTTACAAAGATGTTCTCAGATGACACTTTTAGGATTTCTTTGTTTAATACATTTTATTACGCAGTGTTTGTTGTTCCATTAAGTTTAATATTTTCGCTGGGGCTTGCAATATTACTCAATAAAAAAATCCGTGGTGTAAAAGTATTTAGAACAGCAATATTTTTTCCTTATGTTACATCATTGGTTGCAGTTGCAGTTGTTTGGAATATGCTTTTCCACCCAACACTTGGACCGATTAATCAGTTTTTAAGAGCTATTGGAATTTTAAATCCTCCAGGATGGACTTCTAGTGTTAGTTGGGCTATGCCAGCTATCATAATTACAAGTGTATGGAGAGGTATGGGCTATTATATGATTTTATATCTTGCTGGACTTCAAGGTATACCTCAAGAATTATATGAAGCAGCGTCTATTGATGGGGCGAATAAGTGGAAACAATTTTGGAATGTTACAATTCCTATATTACGTCCGACTACCTTTTTCGTTACCATAATGCTTACAATATCTAGTTTTAAAGTTTTTGATTTAATTCAGGTTATGACTAATGGTGGACCAGGAAGGTCTACAAATGTATTAGTATATGAAATTTATAATGAAGCATTTGTAAAATTCAACTTTGGGTATGCTTCTGCAATTTCACTTGTTTTATTTGTAATTGTATTAGGTATCACAATTATTCAGTTTAAATTAGATGATAACAATAATTAAAGTATAAAATAAACATATTTAAGTTTAAGGAGTGATCTCAATTGCTTATGAATCTAAAAACAAATAAGAAAGGAAATAAGGAGCTATTGGCAAAAGGTTTTATATTCGCATTTTTGTTAATACTATCTTTGTTAATATTAGTGCCATTTTTCTGGATGATTTCATCATCTTTAAAAATTGATAATGAAGTATTCACAGTTCCTATACAGTGGTTACCTAATAAAATTCAGTGGATTAACTACAGTAAAATATGGACTGTTATACCATTTGCAACTTTTTATAAAAATACGGTAATTTTAAGTGTAACTATTACTATACTTCAACTTCTTACAAGTAGTTTTGCTGCCTATGGATTTTCTAAACTTCGTTTTCCAGGTAGAGATGCATTATTTCTTGCATATATAGGTACTATTGCAGTTCCTTGGCAGGCATATATGATACCACAATTCATTATGATGAGAAGTATGGGACTAACAGATAAGTTAGTATCTTTAGTATTGCTACAGGCATTTAGTGCCTTCGGTGTATTCCTCTTAAGACAGTTTTATATGACTATTCCTGACGAATTATGTGAGGCTGCTAGAATTGATGGTCTAAGTGAATATGGAATATTTTTTAGAATAATGTTGCCTTTAAGTAAACCTGCATTAGCTAGTTTAACTATTTTAACTTTTGTAAATACATGGAATGATTATATGGGTCCATTTATTTACTTATCATCAACAGAAAACAAGACTATTCAATTAGGACTTAAAATGTTTGTTTCTTTGTATGATGCACAGTATTCATTAATAATGGCAGCATCGGTTGTATCCATTTTACCAATTGCTATAGTGTTTTTGACACTGCAAAAATACTTTATTCAAGGAATTGCAACATCAGGAATGAAGGGATAAAATAAGCTCTCGTCTGAATGTAACCTAGGTGAATTATGAGGCGAGAGATACCTAGTAAATTAGAAAGGAGTGAATAACTTTTGAAGAAAGAAAATTTTATGAATTATAGTATCTATTCAAAAATATTTGAGGCTGTTTACTATTTCCTTATGATGAATATTTATTTTGCAGTTACCAATATATTATTTTTAATAGTTGTTGGTTTAGTTTCTTTTACTAGTAATCATATTTTGATTTATGCTCTTTCACTTATTCCAACGGGTCCAGCTCTTGTTGCATTAATATCTTGTTTGAATAAATATCATAAAGAAAAGGATTTGAATGTAACAAAAGATTTTTTTACATATTATATTCAATCTTTTAAAAAGACAATTACTGTTTGGTTATTTTCATTAATTATATTAACTATTGTTATCTTAGATTACTTTTTTCTAATGAAGACTAAATATGTTATTATATTCACTCCTATTCTTTTTATAATATTTAATATTGTTTTAAGTACTGCTATTAATTATTTCACTTTTCTTGTGAAAAATAGACAGTCTAGCATTAAAGATATATTAAGGATCTCATTTTTCTTTACCTTTAAAAAATTCTATATTGGTTTTGTAAACAACATTGTTGTTTTAAGTATATTGTTTATAACAATACTTAAACCGTTATTATCGGTGATCTTTTTAGTAAGTATATTTGTATATTTAATTTATATAAACAACAATAATTTATATAAAACACCAATAAAAGAGAAATAATTTTAGCAGATGATTAGAAGAAGCAAAAAATAAAAACAATAGGATAGGGCGGGGTAATTTATTATGGAGATTAATTGGAAAAAAGAGGCGTGGAATTTTATTGAAGAGAAAACTATATTAAATAATGATAGAATTGGTGTGAATTTTCCTCATGTAAGTGAAAACAAACACTATAAATTAGAAAACGAACAATGGTGGACAGCGGGTTTTTGGCCAGGAATGTTATGGCAGGTATATCTTAAAAACAAGAATGAAAAATTAAAGATTACTGCAGAAAAATGTGAAATGAAAATGGAACATTTACTTTGTGATACGGAGATTATAGATCATGATTTGGGTTTTATGTGGATACTAACAAGCTTAGCTAATTATAAAATAACAGGAAATAAAGAGTCTAGGCGAAGAGCATTACTTGCTGCTAATCTTTTGATGGGAAGATTTAATATAAAAGGTAACTATATTCGTGCCTGGAATGCTTGGAAGGGAAATAAGGACAATACTGGTGTAGTAATTATTGATTGTATGATGAACTTACCATTACTTTATTGGGCATCAGAAGAAACAGGAGACCCAAGGTTTAAACATGTTGCAGAGAAGAATGGTGAAATGGTGCTAGAAAATTTCATAAGAGCAGATGGATCTGTACAGCATATGGTTATTTTTGATTCGGAAACAGGAGAAGTGATTGAAAAGGCTGGAGGACAAGGATTTGATGTTAATAGTGCATGGGCAAGAGGTTGTGCATGGGCAATTTATGGGCTAACACTTTCCTACAAATATACTAAAAATAATGAGTTTTTGGAGGCAGCAAAAAAAACAGCACATTATTTTATTGCTAATATGAAAGACGATAAATATCCTGTTTGGGATTTTAGATTGCCCGAGGATGGTGAGATAAAATACAAATATCCTGATTCTTCAGCAGGTGCAATAGCAGCATGTGGGTTACTTCTTTTATCAAAATATGTTCCCGAGTTTGAATCTTCATTATACATGGAGGCTGGGGAAAACATGCTGAAGAATCTATATTATGAATGTGCAACAAATGATGATATAGAGGAAGAAGGTTTAATTAAGCATGCAACTGGACATTTTCCAGAACAAAAAAACTTAGATGTACCAATAATTTATGGAGATTACTTTTTTACAGAAGGTATAGCAATGCTAAATGGAGAAAAAATGTTATTTTGGTAATAACTAAAATTAATAATAATAAAATATTTCTTAATCAAGGGGTTGAATGCATGAGTAAAATAAATATGTATAATGAAAATATTAAACATAATCCACTTAAAACTAAAGAGGATCTTAGAAATGCACTATATGATATATGCAATCCTCTTATACCACTACTAAAGGAGCAAAAACCTGGACATTTACATTTGGGTACTAGTGGATCGGTTTATGATGAAAATGCAAGAGAAGTCGAGGCTTTTTTAAGACCTTTATGGGGAATAGGACCTCTTGTTACAACTAAGTCTGAAGAGGGTACAAAGTTATCAAAATATTTTGTAGAAGGTCTAATAGAAGGAACTGATCCTAAAAGCAAATCTTACTTTGGAAAAGTTCATGACTATGACCAGTTATTAGTTGAAATGGCCTCAGTTTCTTTATCTTTAATTTTGGCTAAGGACACCTTTTGGGATGTTTTAAATAAAGATCAACAAGATAATTTATATAATTGGTTGATCCAAATTAATGATCACGTAATTCCTAAGACAAATTGGTTATTCTTTAGGGTGCTTGTAAATATTGCAATGAAACAATGTGGGAGAGAGTGGTCGAAACAATCAGTTTCAGATGACCTTGATAGTATAGATTCTTATTATTTAGATGATGGTTGGTATTTTGATGGATATGAGACTCAAATTGATTATTATATTCCTTTTGCTATGCATTTTTATGGCTTAATTTATGCTAAAACCATGGAGACTGAAGATCCAAAGAGATCAATCCTATATAAAGAGCGTGCAAGTGTTTTTGCACAGGAGTATAAAGAATGGTTTTCGGCAGATGGACCATCGATACCTTTTGGAAGAAGTTTAACTTATAGGTTTGCCCAATCAGCTTTCTGGTCTGCTTTAGCTTATGCAGATGTAGAAGCTTTGAACTGGGGAGTTATAAAAGGGATTGTTATGAGGAATTTAAGATACTGGTTTAGAAGTGATATCTTCTCTTTAGATGGTCTTTTGACTATAGGTTACGGGTATCAGAATTTAAACATGGCAGAAGGTTATAATGCACCAGGTTCACCTTATTGGGCGTTAAAAACATTTTTAGTTTTAGCAATTCCGGGTGGTCATGCATTTTGGACATCTGAGGAGGAAGATTTAACTTTTACACAAAAGAGTGTACAACCTAGCCCAAGAATGATAGTTTGTCACGATAAATCTGGTAGTGAAGTCCAAGCATTTACTTCCGGACAGCATTCAAGTGAGCATGCTCATGGAGATGCGAAGTATGAAAAATTTGTATACTCAACAACATTCGGGTTTAGTGTACCTAAAGGTGGATTATCATTAAAGCAAGGGGCCTTTGATAGTTGCTTAGCATTAGCTGAGTGTGATGGACATTATAGATCACGTTTTGGCTCTGAAAGCTATAAAATAAATCAAGATTACATTGAATCAGTTTGGAAACCTTGGAATGATGTTGAAATAAAAACTTTTATTGTTCCTTTAACCCCATGGCATATTAGAATACATGTTATTAATACTAATCGTATATTAGATACTGCAGAGGGTGCTTTTTCTGCGCCGGCAGGGGTTGGCACGTCATATTGTTTTAAAGATAAGATATTTTATAAGTTCGGTAACAAAGTTACTGGTATTGTTGATTATAATGGAGATCGAAAGGTCGTAATAATTACACCTGAACCAAATACAAACCTCCTATATTCGCGTACAGTTATACCAACATTAACAAGTAGAATTAATAGAGGAAAACATATTTTAGTTTCTGCTATTATTGGTGATGTAAATGTTCCAAATGATTTTAAATGTGATCAAAATCCTATTGTAGAAATTAAAGAAAATTGTATTACTATCTTGTTTAATGGAAAAGAAATAGTGTTATAAGGAGAATAATTATGGATGGAACAAATATAAATGAGTTAAAAATAGAGATAAGAGATAAATTCAATGATACCATAAGTGAAATAACTGGGAATGAGGCAGTTTCAATTGTTTATGCACAAAGTTATAAAGTGGGTGATAAAATTTGTTTTGCAAACTCATCTGAAAATAAATATCTGATTATTAAAATAGATGATGAATTAGATGAGGCCCTAATATATTTAACTTCAAATACATTGGAATTTCAGATACCGTTTGGTGAGGATGCTAAGGCATATTCTGAGAATACTTTTAATGGCATAGAACATAATATTAGTGTCCGTATAGCTAAAAATGAGGAGATATACACATATAGGGATATAGCCAAAAATGTAATTGATCAGCGTGGGGATACAACATATTACCCTCATTCAACAGCTAATGTAGAGACAAGAAATGAAGCAGTATTCGCAGCCAGGAATGTGATTGATGGACAAATATCTAATAAGGGACATGGTATCTGGCCTTATGAGTCTTGGGGAACTTGGCAAAGAGAAGATGCGCAAATCATAGTTAACTTTGGGAGAGAAGTAGAGGTGGATAAAATAGCTTTGTATTTAAGAGCTGATTTTCCACATGATACTTATTGGAAGTCTTTGAAAATAGAATTTTCAGATGGTACAAGCGAAATAGTAGAAACAATAAAAACTAGTGATGCACAGTATATAAGGTTTAGTAAAAAGACTATAAGATGGATTAAATTATTGGATTTTAGAAAGTCTGATGAACTAACTGACTTTGCAGCATTAACGGAAGTTTGTGTATATGGTAATGATATTCAAAAAAGACAGAGAAGATTATAATCTCTGTCTCTGTTTTATTTATTCTGTTAATCCAGCACTTATAAGTCTCTTTTTAATTTGAGGTCCAATCAATAATGCAATTACCATTTTTACTATGTCCCCTGGAATAAATGGAAGAACTCCAACTGCTAAGGATGCATTAAATGTCATATTTAACTGATAGGCTAGCCATGCTGTTCCAAATATATATGTAACAATTGTACCAAGGATCATTCCTAGGAAACACATATAAATTTTGTTGGAAAATTTGTCAATGAAAATACCACTAATAAATGCCATGAAAATAAATCCAATTAGATATCCACCTGTTGGTCCAAATAATTTAGTAAATCCTCCAGAAAATCCTGAAAAGACCGGTAGCCCTACAAGGCCTATGAGAAGATAAACTATATAACTAAGGGTTCCTTTTTTTTGCCCTAGTACATATACTGAAAAATAAATTGCAAGATTAGTTAATGAAATTGGTACTATGCCAATAGGCAGTGATAGAGGTCCTAATATACAAATAACCGCCGCCATAATCCCAATCAATGTTAAGTGATGAATATTAATTTTCTTTGTGTTTTCCATAACTTCATTCTCCTTCTATTTTTGAATATCAAAACCAAGTGCTGTAAGCATAATTTTATCTTGATCAGTATTATTTCCTACAGTAGTTAACATATCACCAGTAAGTGTTGCATTGGCACCAGATAGGAAGAGTTTTGAGCCTCCATCTGCAAAATAAGTTCTGCCGGCTGCCATACGAATATAAGAAGTTGGATTTAAGTAACGAAAAATGGCTATTGTCCTTAAAATATCGACCTCAGAAATTCTTTCTAAATTGCCAAATGGAGTACCTTTTATTGGCATTAATACATTGATTGGAATTGATATAATTCCAAGTTCTGATAAACTAATAGCCATATCAATTCTATCTTCCCACGTTTCACCCATTCCTATAATTCCACCTGAACAAACTTTAAGTCCTGACTTCTGAGCAAGTTTAATTTCTTTGATTTTGTCTTCATATGAATGAGTAGTGCAGATATTATGAAAGTTTTTTTTAGAAGTTTCAATATTTTCATGATACATTGTAACGCCAGCTTCTTTTAAGCGTATAAATTCTTCTTCTGTCAAAAAACCATGGGATGCACACAAGTTAATTTTACATTCATCATGCATCTTTTTATAGGCTTCTATTGCTTTATCAAAATCGGGGCCAGTTAAGGATCTTCCGGCTGTAACAATAGAGTAGCGATGTACGCCATTTGCCTCGTTTTTTTTACAATCTTCTAATATTACATCTGGGTTTAAAAAGTCATATTCTTCAATGCTTGTATTATGATGAGCAGACTGAGTACAGAATTTACAGTTTTCACTGCATTTTCCGCTACGTCCATTAATAATTGTACAAAGATCTACTTTTTTTCCGCATAATTTTTCGCGAATGATATTAGCACCTGAGCAAAGTTCTTTTAAATTTGTTGTTAATAAAAAGTCTAAATTATCATCTCTTTTTAAACGCTTTCCAGTAATAATTTCTTTAGCTAGTTTTTCCATACAAGTTTACCCCCATAATTTTAAAAATAAATTTAAATTTAGTATAAAATTTATCCTGTGAAATGTCAACCTATATTTTAAAATTGGTTTACAATTGCTTGGCGAATATAAAAATACATTTTTTAAGTATTGCAGAACAAGTAAAAAACTATATTGACATTATATAATTATGTTGTTACAATGTGTTAAAGAGTGATGACTAAGGTCACACGAAGGGGTACACCACCACGGGTGTAGTTCTTTGTGTGACCTTTTTTGTTGTATACAAATTTCGGGGGGTGGAATTATGATATATATAAATGGCAATGAAGTAAGCGATGTTGATAATTTAAGGTTATCTGATTATCTAGCACGAGAAGGTTATATAATTCCTTGTGTTGCAGTTGAATGTAACGAATATATTGTGCCTAAAACTGAATATGATGAAAAAATATTAACTGATGGTGATGTTATTGAAGTTGTAAGTTTTATGGGAGGCGGCTGATTTAAATATAAAAATGAATACTCAGGATAGAATATATTTAAAGTGAAAGATTAAGAAAATGAAGGAGAATAAAAGATGGAAAATAATACTGATAAACTTATTATAGGTGGACATGAATTTAGTTCGCGATTTATATTAGGATCTGGAAAATATTCACTTGATCTAATAAATGCAGCCGTTGAAAATGCTGGTGCGCAGATTATTACTTTAGCATTACGTCGTGCTAATTTGGGAGGCAGCGCTAATATTTTAGATTATATACCTAAAAATGTTACATTACTTCCAAATACATCAGGGGCTCGTAATTCGCAGGAAGCAGTTCGTATTGCACATCTAGCTCGCGAGATTGGATGCGGAGATTTTATTAAAATTGAAGTTATTCGTGATTCAAAATATCTGCTACCAGATAATTATGAAACATTAAAAGCTACTGAAATTCTTGCAAAAGAGGGATTTATAGTAATGCCTTATATGTATCCAGATTTAAATGTTGCAAGAGATATGGTAAATGCAGGAGCTGCTGCTATTATGCCACTTGCTGCACCTATTGGATCAAACAAAGGATTGTGTACACGTGATTTTATTAAAATTTTGGTTGATGAAATTGAACTTCCAATTATTGTAGATGCAGGAATTGGGAGGCCATCTCAGGCTTGTGAAGCTATGGAAATGGGAGTTAGCGCTATTATGGTTAATACTGCAATTGCGTCGGCAGGCAATATTCCAGCTATGGCGGATGCTTTTAAGAAGGCAATAGAAGCAGGGAGAAGCGCATATCTTTCAGGGCTTGGTAGTGTACTTTATAACGGTGCCTGCGCTTCATCACCATTAACTGGATTTATTAAAGATTAAGGAGGAGATTTGAATGGAACAACGTGTTGACCATATGGAATATATGGAAGGTATGGAACGGATTGAATCTAATGTTATGGATCAGGTTATCTCAAAAATGCAATCATACGATTCTGAAAAATATACAGCTCATAATGTGCTTATGGCTCTTAAGAAAGATGTATTAGATATTGAAGATTTTGCAGCTTTATTATCGCCTGCAGCGTTACCTTTTCTTGAGGAGATGGCTAAGCGTGCTAAAGTAGAAACACATAAGCATTTTGGTAACTCAGTTTATATGTTTACTCCAATTTATATTTCTAATTATTGTGAAAACTATTGTATTTATTGTGGTTTTAACTGCTACAACAAAATTAAGCGTGCGAGACTTAATGCAGATGAAATAGAAAAAGAAATGCAAAGTATTGCGAGTACTGGATTACAAGAAATATTAATTCTCACTGGTGAAAGTCGTAGTATGTCTGATGTTTCGTATATTGGTGAAGCTTGTAAAATAGCTAGAAAATATTTTAAGGTGGTTGGTCTTGAGGTATACCCAATGAACTCAGATGAATATGCATACGTACATAAATGTGGTGCAGATTTTGTTACTGTATTCCAGGAAACTTATAATTCAGATAAATATGAAACATTACATTTAGAGGGACACAAACGTGTTTTCCCTTATCGTTTTAACGCACAGGAAAGAGCACTAAAAGGTGGGATGCGCGGTGTTGGATTTGCTGCCCTTCTTGGACTAGATGATTTTAGAAGGGATGCTTTAGCGACAGGACTTCATGCATACCTTCTTCAACGTAAGTATCCACATGCTGAAATTGCTCTTTCATGTCCAAGATTATGTCCAATAATTAATAATGATAAAATTAATCCAAAAGATGTACATGAGAAGCAGCTGCTACAGATAATTACTGCATATAGAATATTTTTGCCTTTTGCAAATATTACTATATCAACTCGTGAACGTGCTGGTTTTCGTGATAATGTAATTGGACTTGCAGCAACTAAAATTTCAGCTGGAGTTTCAGTTGGAATAGGCGGTCATAGTGCTAAAGATGAGGCTAAAGGTGATGAACAATTTGAGATTTCGGACCCACGTACAGTAGCAGAAATATCTGATGTAATTAAGGATCATGGTCTTCAATCAGTTATGAGTGATTATATATATGTATAAACTGCTTGCAATTACTAATCGTCATCTTTGTAATAATGACTTTTTACAGCAGATACAAGCCATATGTTCATTGAATGAAAAAAACACAATGATTAAGTCTGTGAGTATAGTACTTAGAGAAAAAGATTTATCTGAAAATGATTATAAGGATTTAGCAACTAAGGTATTAGAAATATGTAAAGAAAATAATACAGAGTGTATATTACACACTTATTATAAAGTAGCAAGAGAGCTTAATTGTAAAAAGATTCATCTGCCTTTACATGTTTTAAAATCTAAACCGGATATATGCAAAGAATTTAATGAAGTTGGAGTGTCTATCCACTCAGTAAATGAAGCAATAGAAGCTGTTAATTTAGGTGCAACTTATATTATAGCAGGACATATATTTGAGACTGACTGTAAAAAAGACGTTCCACCAAGAGGTTTAAGTTTTTTATCATCAGTCTGTAGTTTGGTAAATATTCCTGTTTATGCTATTGGTGGAATTTTGCCTGCAAATGCTCAAAAGGCTATTAATGCAGGTGCAGATGGTGTTTGTATAATGTCAGGGTTAATGACCTCCGAAAATCCATTTACCAAATTAGTATAATTTGGGTTATAATATATCTAAGTCACTACAATAAAATAATGTGAAATATGGAGGTCTTTTTAAATGAATAAAAAATTAGTCTTAGGTGTAATTTTAACAGCAGCAAGTTTGTTTGCAACACCTATAAATAATGTATACGCTGATTCATATAAAAGTGTTACTATAGGGGCTGATTTGACGAATCAACAGAAACAAGACATGCTAAAGTATTTTAATGTAGATAGTAATAGTGCAAGTGTTGTTGAAGTTACGTCTACTGAGGAAAAGAAATATCTAGGAGATACAGTATCTAAAGGACAATTAGGCAATAAGTCGATATCATGTTCATATATTGAGCCAACAACTACTGGTGGTTTAGTAGTGAATACACATAATGTAACTTGGGTAAATGCAAGTATGATAAAGAATGCTTTAATTACAGCAGGAATTGAGAATGCTAATGTTAAAGTTTCTGCACCATTTACAGTATCAGGTACTGCAGCTATGACAGGCATATTAAAAGGATTTGAAAATAGTAAAGACGGTAAGAAATTAGATGAAAATACAAAAAAAACAGCTAATGAAGAGGTCGCAGTTACAGGCAAATTAGGTGAAAAAATTGGACAAGATAAAGCTGCGGGATTAATAAATGAAGTAAAGAGTGAAGTTATAAAAGATAAACCTAAAACTGAGGCTGGTATAACAAAAATAGTAAATAATGTAACGGATAATTACAATTACAAACTGTCTAAGGATGATGTAAATAATATTGTTGGATTGATGACAAATGTAAATAAACTAAATTTGGATTACAATAAAGTAAAAGGACAACTTGAGGGTGTAGCTAGTACAATGAAAAATACATTACAGAGTGATAAAACTAAAAGTTGGTTCGCAGGTGTGTGTGCTTCTATTGGGAATTTCTTTAAAGGGATAGCAAATAGTTTAAAATAATAAATGAGATGAGGATTGGAGGTATAAGTTAACTATTATTAGAGATGTCTTCTGTATTTAAGGAAGGTCCCTTTATATAGTGAATTTTACCCATCATACTTCGTATCCATCAGTAAAACCCACAACTAATTAATAAATTAGTTGTGGTTTTTTTTATGTCTTAACACATTGTAAAAGCTGATTGTGAGAAAGAGGTGATTGATGTATGGATATGAACAATTGTTGACAAATGTTAAGTTTGTAAAATTTAATTTAAGTATACAATATAATTAAAGATTGTTACAATAAAATCATATTAATTAGCATTTAGAGAAAATAAATATTGAAAATAGATAGGAGAAGTAAAATTGCGCATATTCTGATATGTGGTGATGACCTAACATAAAGATGGCATCTGTTATTAAATTTCGTGATCTTGAAGTAAATGTTTCAAGTTATAATAATAGAAGATGAGGAGTAACTTAAATGCAAACGATGAAACAATTGTTTCAGAAAGAATCAGTAATAAAAATATTATTACTAGCTGGTTTAGTGTTATTTGTTTATCTTTATTTGCAAAAGAAGACTCCGTTATCTGTAGACGGAGATGAATTTTGTTGCTAAATTATTTTTATATAAATTAATATTATAGGCTCTATTACGGCATAATATATATTAGAGATTATAAAAAAAGGCGGCGAATATTTTGAGGATAGAAACTAATTCTTCTACAAGAATATATAAAGATAAGCTCCGTTGCGAAAATATTAATAACCTATCGAATATACTGTATGTTGTTAATGAAGCTAAAATTAAAGCTTATTCAATTCTTGTTTACAATCAGGAGAACGGTCTTTCTAAGAGTATTCATTTAACTATTAAAAATATGTTTAATCTTAATACTTATTATACAAACTATGCTGCTCGCGAAGCTAAGTGGAATAAATCTTCTAATGTTGAATTAAACAAAATGTACATAGATGATTTAAAGCAGAACATTAACCATAGAGAGAAATCTGTTAAGGATTTAACTAATAAAATTAAATTTTGGAGTAAGATTCATACTCATATTATCGATATATCTAAGGCTATTAAAAATAGTAAAAGTCTCCCCAAATTTAAGTATTATAGACCATATTATTTTTATATGTCAGATAATAAGATTTTTGTTGAGGCCAATTATAAAAATAAATCAATTATATATAATATATACGATTTTGAACATGCTCTTGTCGTAAAAAAAATTAGCAGATTAACTAATAAACTGAATATGATTAAGCGTGGTATAGGTTATCAAAAACAAAAACTTGCAAGGTTTAATACAAGTGTAGTAAAATCATGTTTTGGTACTAAGAGACTATTCAAAGCTCAGCATACATTATATAATGATCATTTTGCATGGAAAGAAGACTTCTATAAAGCTAGACATAAAACTATAGAACTTCAAGGACTTAACACAGTTACACAAGGAAATGCTTGTGTTAAATACAACTACGAAACGAATTTACTAAGTATCCAACTGCCCTATGAAAATAAAATAGGTGCATATCATAGTTCACAATGGTTTGAAGTAGAAAATGTTGATTTTCCTTACCATAAATACTTATTAATAGAAGCTCTAAACACTAAAAATTCCCCTGTTTCTTGGAGAATTGAGGACAAAGGAGATTATTTTTTGTTTAAGCCATCTTATAAATTATTTAAAGATGAGAATCAAATTAATTATTCTAAGGCAAATGGAATTGTAGGCTATGATATAAACTACGACCATATTGCATGGAGCGAAACTGATTGTATCGGCAATTTATTAGACTTTGGCACTATACATTTTAATATATCAAATAAGACTTCAGGGCAAATTTCAAAAATTTTAGAAAAGGGTGCCTTAGGACTTGTTCAAATAGCCAGGGATAAAAATAAACCACTTGCTGGTGAGGATATTAAAAACATCAGTAAATCCAAACTAACTTATGGGAATACTAAACGAAATATGAAAATCAGTATGTTTGCTCATAAAAAAATCATTGAAGCAATCAGTTCCAGGGCTTTTAAAGAAAATTTAGCCGTATTTTATGTAAATCCAGCATACACTAGCCAAATGGGTAAAATAAAATATATGAAAGCTAAAGGAATATCTATTCATGTATCCGCTGCATACTGTATATCTCGTAGAGCTCTTGGGTATAAAGAGAAAATACCTTTGATGTATAGAATATTTACAAACAATTGGAAGGTACTGTCCAAAGAAATTAAAACGCTTAAAGTTCATTACCTCTATAAAGTTTCAAGCACCTTCGGATACTCGAATTTAAAAGCTTTTGTAAAAGATACTATAGTAAGCAATTATGCTGTCTTCAAAGAAAAGCCTATTATAAAGTTTAGTTTTAATTAAATTATTCAGATAAATTACTTTAATATAAAAATAAAAAATTGCTTTATAGCTTATAGTTACCCTAAAATCTAAGGTTGCTACGCAGTGAAGGCACTTACGTGATAGGGGTGCATTAATTATGAGCTACTCATGAAATAATTATACTTGTAGCTTATTATAAAAATTAGCTTGTTTAGAATACTAAACAAGCTCTATGTTACAAGGATATTGTTTCTTACGGTTCTTAGTTCAATGAGAACTGGACCGCTTTTGCGGTTTACAATCACCCACTTCTATAAGTGGTGCGTATGTTGAATTCGTTAGTTCCTTTATGTTTAATTGCTTTCAAAATAGGCGGATTAATTAAAGTTATTTTTGTAATTAGTATGATTTTTATAATTCATGCCATTGAGAGTTACATTTTAAACCCAAAGTTTATGTCTCATACAACTAATCTACCAATGTTTTTTACCTTTGCTATATTATTAGTATCAGAGCATTTTATGGGAATTTGGGGTCTACTCCTTGGAATACCGATATTTATGTTTTTGTTAGATTTAAGTGGAGTAGATTTAAGTAAAAAAGGCTCAAAATTAAAGATCAAAGAGAATTAAAGCATAAAGATATTGGTGCAAAGTATATTTTTTTCAATGGACAAGATATAGTAAGTATCGGTTAGCTTAAACCATGAAAAACCACAACTAATTGGGAGGCCACTGAAAAACTATATGAAAAATCGTCATCGAATTAAAGATGGCGATTTTTTTATGTAAAAGACTAAAAACAAAAAGGAATTTTAAAAGATATGTCGAATTAGTATAGTAGAATAAAATAAAAGGGGCTAAACTATTATGCTAAAAGGACAATTGGAAATAAAAATAAATACATACCATAGCTTATATTCGTTAATTATTCCGAAAGATAACATTTTAAAGCAAATTAATGACCTTGTTGACTTTTCATTTGTTTATGACGAATTGATTATTAACTATAGTTCATCTATGGGTAGAGGTGCTATTAACCCTATAATGCTATTTAAATATTTGCTTTTGAAAGTAATATATGAATTGTCTGATGAAGATGTTGTTGAAAGAACTCTTTATGATATGTCATTTAAATATTTTCTGAATTTAGCCCCAGAAGAAACAAATTTAATAAACTCAAGTACATTAACTAAATTTAGAAAGCTTCGCCTTAAAGACATGAATTTATTAGATTTATTAATAAACAAGACTGTAGAACTTGCTATAAAAGAGGGAGTTTTAAAAAGCAAAGCAATAATAGTTGATGCTACGCATACCAAGTCACGTTATAACCAAAAATCAGCAGGAGAAGAATTATTGAAACGTGCAAAAAATTTAAGAAAAACATTGTACGGAGTACATCCTGAGATAAAAGAAGATTTGCCGAATAAAGTTACAAATGGAGTACTTGAAGATATTCTTGAGTACTGCAAATTATTAATTGATAGCATAAACAAGAATCCAGAAATTGTAGCAAATCCAACTGTGAAAACTAAATTAAACTACTTAACCGAAGCTTTTAATGATGACATAGAAAACCTAAAACTATCAAAAGATGAGGATGCAAAAGTGGGGCATAAGACTGAGGATAGTTCTTTTTTTGGATATAAATCACACCTTGCTATGAGTGAAGAACGTTTAATTACAGCAGCTGTTATTACAACTGGCGAAAAAAGTGATGGAAAGGAGCTCATAGCCTTAATAGAAAAAAGCCGTGAGGCTGGTATAGATGTTAATGAAGTAATTGGAGATACAGCTTATTCTGAAAAGAAAAATCTAGAATATGCAAAAGAAAATAAAATTGCATTAATTTCAAAACTAAATCCTGTAATTTCACAAGGAATGCGAAAAAAAGAAGATGAATTTGAGTTTAATAAAGATGCTGGTTTATTTGTATGTCCGGCAGGTCATATGGCTATTAAAAAAGCAAAACAGGGAAAGAAGAATGTTGGTAAAAATCAAGTGTTAACTTACTATTTTAATGTAGAAAAGTGTAAAAATTGTGTTCATAAAGATGGGTGTTATAAAGAAGGCGCTAAATCTAAAACTTATTCAGTTTCAATAAAGTCAAATACCCACAAAGATCAAATAGAGTTCGAAAAAAGTGAATATTTTAAAAAACGTGCTAGGGAGCGTTATATGATAGAGGCTAAAAATAGTGAACTTAAGCACCAACATGGCTATGATGTAGCAATATCGTCAGGCTTAATTAGCATGCAAATGCAAGGTGCATTATCAATCTTCACTGTGAATCTAAAGAGAATAATTAAGTTGAAAAGCATGAAATAGGGCTTTTAAAACTTAATTATAAAAGAAAAAGCATGAGATATCCAAAAATATGGATTCCTCATGCTTTTTCTATTCAAATTTGAAAACTCTACTGAAAAAAGAGTGCTTTTTTCAGTGGCCTCCTAATTGGTTGTGGTTTTTCTTATGTTTTAGCTTATTTAATTTTTTGAAGTTAGGCTTTGTTTTTTTGAGAACAAAGCACCGATAGCCATTATAATTGCAAATATAATTAGATATGCAACAACTGATATTTTATGAGAAAAACAAGCAGCAACTATCATGAATACACAGCCTACTAATGAAACAATAGGCATTACAAATCTTTTAAATGTATTTAAATCCTTCTCTTTTTTCATCATCATAATAAAAATAGGAATATATAATGCATAAATAGTAACTATAGGTAATTCTGATGAATCAAAACAAAAGAATCCAAACCAACGTTTTGAAGGGTCTGTTAAGTTAGCGCCATAGAAGTATACTAACCATATGGCACAAAGAAGTAGTCCTAGTATAGATGAATTTGTTGGCATATTAGTCTCACTATCTATTTGTTTGAATATTTTTGGCTTTGGTCCAAAGCCCCTTGCTGCTAATGAATAAATACCTCGAGTACATCCGAGCATTAATCCATTTAAAGTTCCAAGGCAAGAGATAATAACAAATACAAATACTAGAGTACCGCCTGCAGAGGAGAATATTTTTTGAAATGCCAATTTAGCTCCAGCTTCTCCGCCATTCATCATAACTTGATTTGTTACAGCTCCAGCTAGGCCCATGTAGTAAAGAATATAAACAACCATAATTATAAAAGTACCTCCAACAAGAGCAAGTGGAAGGTTTTTCTTTGCATCTTTTAGTTCAGCATTGATACTTGTAGCAATAATCCAACCTTCATATGCAAAGGCTGTTGCAACAACTGCTGTAAATAATGCATTTGCAGTACTTACTTTTTTCACTACTGTTGTAAAATTAATCATAGTCATACCACTATGAATACCTACGATTGTACCAATTATAGCCATTAAAATCAGTGGGATTAGTTTTATAACAGTTGTACTAACTAGAAATTTACCAGATAAAACTGGTGATAATGCATTTAAAGCAAAGCTACCTATCAAATATAGACAGGCAATGGTCATACACTCTCCACCTGCAATTGAAAATCCCAATAATACACAGGTATATCTAGCTGAAACCCATGCTAAAACTGATGTCAATGTTGGGTAGTAAATTAGTGCCATAAACCAGCCAACATAATACCCATATTTCTCACCCATAGTAGCTTCTGCATAATCGACTATACCGTTTACTTTCTCGTATTTAGTTGCCATTACAGCAAAGGTATAGGCACAAGAAATCATAATAACACCACCAATAACCCAAGCTAAAATACCTAGTGTAAGATTACCACCGGTTGCAGTTAATACTTTTTCTGCCTTGAAAAAAACGCCACTACCTATAACGATACCGACAACCATGGCTATAGCAGTAATAAGACCGTACTTTTTTTCTAACTTTGTTTCCATGATTAAACAAATCCTTTCATAATTCATAATTTATAATTTTCAATAAACTCATTATATCATTACACTTTATAGCTTTACAAGGATAAAATCAATAGTAAGTGGTTTGCTTCGCATGACGCTAGGGCAACTGTGACCTAGAAAAAATATTAAATATAATATGTTTAATTTTCTTATAAAAAAGAACCTCTTGACTTAAAGTCAACTTTAAGTGGTATGCTTGTTGTAAATACCGAGTAATAAATAATGAATGAAGCATCGACTTCTGAAAGGAAAGATTTAAATGGAATATAGAGAATTACCTCATGGTGGAGGAAAAGTAAGTACAATAGGAATAGGTGCGGGTAGCTTAAGCGAAGCGTCTCCACAGCAGGTCCGTAAAATAATAGAGTATGGTATGCAGAAGGGAATCAATCTTATGGATACAGTTATGTATGATTCTAGTGCACAGCCTGCTATTGCAGCTGCACTAGAAGGACATAGGGATAAGATGGTAATGCAGATTCACCTTGGCGCCTATTATCCTCATGGACAGTATGTGCGTACACGAGACCTAAAGCAGTTGCAGAAAGGTTTTGAACAGGAACTTAAAAGTTATCACACTGAGTATGCGGATATAGGTATGATTCATTGTGTGGATGAAATGGAGGATTTAGAAAATATTATACATGGTGGCATTTTGGATTATGCTGTGAAATTGAAACAAAATGGTATAATTCGTTATTTGGCAGTTTCTTCACATTCTCCGAAAGCATGTTTGAAACTTTTAGAAACAGGAAAGATTGATTTATTTATGCTCAGTCTTAACGCTGCCTATGATTTTGAGCCAGTTGGTGAAAAATTAACGTTATCAGATACAAGAATGAAACTTTATCAGGAATGTTCTAAGCGTGGTGTTGGAATTACAGTTATGAAACCGTATGGCGGAGGGCAATTACTGAATGATCGTACTTCTCCACTTGGAAGAAAAATGTCAATATATCAATGTATACAATATGCACTTGATCGTCCAGCGGTTTTATCTTGTTTGCCAGGAGTGCGTAATCTACAAGATTTAAAAGATGTTCTTAAGTATTATGATTTAGCGCAAAATGAAAAGGACTATTCATTTATAGGCACTATGCAACGACAGGATATACAGGGGAGTTGTATTTATTGCAATCATTGCCAACCTTGTCCACAAGAAATTAATATCGGGTTAGTCAATAAATATCTTGATTTGGCAAAGGCAGGGGATGAACTAGCAAGAGACCATTATCAGAACTTGAAACATCATGCATCAGATTGTATAGAATGTGGTGTATGTGAAAAGAATTGTCCATTTCATGTGGAAGTAAGAGAAAAGATGAAGGAAGCTGTAGAATTTTTTCAATAATTTGGTTATATCCCAGAGTGCACCTGGAAATGGGTGCGTTTTTGCTTATTAAAGAATCTATTAAAGCGTTCAGTGAGTATCTTTGACGGTATATATATTGCAGTAACGTATTACTTATTAGTTTTAATAAATAAATTTCATATGTAAAAGGGCTTGACTTGGAGTGCACTCCAAGTGGTAGGATATATATAACATCAAAAAATTCAGAAAAACACTTGACTTGGAGTTCACTCAAGGTGATACACTTTATATTGAAAACAATTACCAAATATTTGAACGATGTTGTAGAAAAGTTTGAAAAGAACAGTATTATTCCTACTAGAAAATAATTACTGTTGAACCAAAGAGGTAATCTAAAAAGATGAATGGAGGGGTAATAACTTTATGCATATACCTGATAATTATTTAAGTCCTTCAACTTGTGCTGTTTTTGGAGTGGTTATGCTGCCTATATGGAGAAGGGCGAGTTTAAAGGTAAAAAATGAAATAACAAGGCAGAAAATGCCTCTTCTTGGAGTAGCAGCGGCCTTTTCATTTTTAATTATGATGTTTAATATACCTATTCCAGGAGGAACTACAGCCCATGCTATTGGGGGTGCACTTGTTGCAATTTTGCTTGGACCTTATTCTGCTGTTTTAGCGGTTACTATAGCACTTGTAATTCAAGCATTGTTTTTCGGAGATGGAGGGATTTTAGCACTGGCCGTAAATTGTTTTAATATGGCTTTTATAATGCCATTTACAGCATTTTATTTATTCAAACTTACAAAAAAAATATTTAAAAACCGAAAGGGAGAATATATTGGAGCTTTCCTAGGTGGTTATATTTCAGTTAATGCAGCAGCTTTATTTGCCGCAGTGGAGTTGGGTGTTCAGCCATTACTATTTAAGGATTTTTCAGGACTACCACTATATAGTCCCTATGGACTAGCTGTATCCATTCCAGCTATGTTAATACCTCATTTATTAGTAATTGGAATTTTGGAAGGAATAATAACAGTTGGAGCTTATAGCTATATAAAAAAGGCATCACCAGATGTAATATATAAAGGAAAAGCAAGTAAAATAAATCTTTTATACACTATAATAGGAATTATCATTTTAGCTACTCCTTTAGGACTTTTAGCAAATGGAACTGCCTGGGGAGAATGGGGATTAGAAGAGATTAAGCATTTTATAGGATTTGTGCCTAAGGGAATGGAGCAAGGATTTAAATTTAATTCACCAATTCCAGATTATAGTTTTGGATTTTTAAGTAGTTATTTTGGATATATTTTATCAGCATTAGCTGGGGTAATAATAATCTTAATTATTTTTAAGGTCTTAGAGAAAATAAATTTGAAGAGAAATATAAAAGGAGATTAAATGGTTCCAGAATGGCTTTCAGAAAAAGATAATTACATTCCAAAGAAAGAAAAAACCTTATACATTGAAAAAAGTATTTTTTCTTTAATTAAAATAATTTCGATAATCAGGCAAAATAAAAATCAAGATAAATTAATCTATTCAATAAATCCATCCATAAAGGTTGCAAGTACTATATTAATAATACTTTGTGTAGCTATTTCAAGAAGTTTTATTTATCTATTAATAATAGATGGATATGTGTTAATTAATCTTTTCCTTATAGAAAAGAAATTAAGTAAAAGGATATTGTTTAAAAGTTTTATCTTTCCGTTAATAACTTTAATAACATTAATACCATCTATGGTTTATGGAAATATATACAATAGTTTGTTAATTTTCCAAAAAATAATTATAACTATATTGCTTGTGAATATATTATCTCATACTAGTAAATGGAGTGAAATTAGCAAGTCATTAAAATTACTATTTATACCAGATATATTTATATGGATTATGGATTTAACCATAAAATATATTGTTCTGCTAGGCGAACATTCTATTAACCTATTACATGCGTTAAAACTTAGATCAATTGGTATAACTCCTAATAAATATAATTCTCTCACAGGAATTATTGGAAATTTATTCATAAAGTCTTATAAAATGAGTGAAGAAATGTTTCATGCTATGGAATGTAGAGGTTTCGTAGGAGAATATACTATAAAAGCAGATTTAAAATTAAAGAAAGTAGATTATGTATATTTTATAATAAATATACTTTTACTTAGTTTGTTTATATTTTTATAAAAAATTATATCTGAAAAATCAAGGAGAATTATTAATGATAAAATTAGAGAATATTTCATTTACATACAAGAATAAGGTAGCTCTTGATAATGTAAATGTCCATATAAAAGAAGGGGAATCCATAGCTATTATAGGTCCAAATGGAAGCGGGAAGTCAACCGTTTTAAAATTGTTAAATGGTATTATTTTTTCAAGTCAAGGCAAATATATGTTTGATAACAATGAAATAAATGAACATACATTAAAGGATACTAAGGTCTTAAAACTATTTCATAAAAAATTAGGATTTGTATTTCAAAATTCTGATGCTCAACTATTTTGTTCTACTGTCTTTGAAGAACTGGCATTTGGACTTATGCAAATGGAACTACCAGAGGGAGAAGTAAATAAAAGAGTAAGAGATTGCCTTAATCTACTTAATATAGATAAGTTAAAAGATGAGCATCCGTATAATTTAAGCGGAGGAGAAAAGAAGAGGGTTGCAATTGCTAGTGTTTTAGCTATGAATCCAGACGTAATAACTTTAGATGAACCAATGAATGGGATAGATCCAAAAGGAAAAAGGTTTTTAAAAGAATTACTAATTGATCTAAATAAATGCGGCAAAACTATAATTTGTGCAACACATGATTTTGAATATATAGAAGGCGTTTTTGATAGAGCTATAGTATTTTCTGAAGATCACAAAATAATAAGAGACGATAAATATGAAAAAATTATAAATGATTCAGATTTCTTAAGAAAATATAACATTATATAATTTTAAACATTGGATAAGATAACATCTAAAATTCAAACAGTTAAAAGGGGTGATAAACATGGAAATTTTATATTACGATTGTTTTTGTGGAATAAGTGGCGATATGAATTTAGCGGCACTAATAGATTTAGGAGTTCCTAAAGAATATTTAATAAAAGAACTTTTAAAATTAAATTTAAATACTGAATATGAAATAAAAATTGAAAAATCTGAGAAGCTTGGCATAATAGGAACTAGGGTAGATGTCATATTAAAAGGTAAATTAGATGATGAGATACATATTTCAGATAAAGATTTACATGGGCATAACCATGAACACAATCATCATAATGGCGATGAAGAGCATCATCATGATGAAAATAACCATAGTCATGAACATAATCATAGAAACTTGAAAGATATAGAAGAAATAATAAATTCAAATGATTTAAGTGATAAGGTTAAAAAACTTAGTATAGATATGTTTATGAAGGTTGCAGAGGCAGAAGCAAAGGTCCATGGAAAACCATTATATGAAGTACATTTTCATGAGGTAGGAGCTATTGATTCAATTGTAGATATCGTAGGAGCAGCTATTTGTTTAGACTATTTAAATGTTGATAAAATTATTGCATCTCCAGTTCAAGTTGGAGGAGGGTTTGTTAAATGTGCTCATGGGCTTATGCCAGTACCAGCTCCTGCAACAGTAGAAATCTTAAAGAATATTCCTATAAATTCTGGAATAGTACAATTTGAAACTACAACTCCAACTGGGGCGGCAATACTGGCAGCAAACGTTGAAGAATTTACTCGAAATGTTGATTTCTCAATTAAGAAGATAGCATATGGAATAGGTCATAGAGATTTAGAGATTCCAAATGTTTTAAGAGTATATTTAGGTGAAAAGGAAAGTCCTGAAAAAGTAGGAGAGAATTATATACTTGAAACTAATATAGATGATATGAATCCAGAACTTTATGGATATGTGGATGAAAAACTTTTTGAAGTAGGAGCCTTAGACGTATTTAAAACATCAATATTTATGAAAAAGGGAAGGCCAGGAATAAAATTAAGTGTATTAGTTAATGAAAAATGCGAAAAAAATGTTTTAGATATTATTTTTGAAGAAACAACTTCAATTGGTGTTAGAAAATTTAAAGTTGGAAAAATAATGCTAAATAGAGAATTTTCAAAAGTAAAAACCGAGTATGGGGATATTACAATAAAGAAATCTTATTATAAAGGGAAGCTATTGAAATATAAACCAGAATACGAAGAATGCAAGACTATAGCAAAAGAAAAAAATATATCTATAGACAAGATATATAAGGCAATTTATAAAGAAGATATAAAATAAAATCATGTATCATGGAGAGAGGCGGAAATATAAATGATTAAAAATGAAAAGTATAATGAATTAATAAAATATATTAAAGGTTTAGGAAAAGTCGTTTTAGCATTTTCAGGTGGAGTAGATAGTACTTTTTTACTTAAAGTAGCAAAAGAAGCGTTAGGCGATAATGTAAAAGCAGTAACAATTATGTCTCCATATATTCCAAAGTGGGAAATAGCAGAGGCAAAGGAATTAGCTAAAAAATTAGGAGTGCAGCATGAAATTATTGAGGCTCCCATTATTGATTCAATTAAATTTAATCCAGAAGATAGATGTTATCATTGTAAAACTGCAGTGTTTGGTATGATATTAGCTATTGCGAAGGAACAAGATTATAACTGTGTAATAGATGGAACTAACTTTGATGATATAAGTGATTATAGGCCAGGTCTTAAAGCATTAAAAGAATTAGAAATAAAAAGTCCACTTTTAGAATGCAAAGTAACTAAAGCAGAAATAAGAGCTTTTTCCAAAGAATTAGGACTTAATACTTGGGATAAGCCAGCATACGCTTGTCTTTTAACAAGAATACCTTATGGAAATGAATTAAAAGTAGAAGATTTTGAGAAGATTGAAAATGCAGAAAAATATATGATGAGCATAGGGTTTAGAGCTGTTAGAGTAAGATGTCATGGAGATTTAGCAAGGGTTGAAGTAGCTAGACAAGACAGAAGTAAATTATTTGATGAAGAGCTTTTAGACACTATTTCTCAAAAGATAAAAGAATGCGGATTTAAATATGTAACATTAGACTTGCAAGGATATAGAGTAGGGAGCTTCAATGAAACTATAATGAAAAATTTAGATGGGCAAAACAAATAAAAAATAAACAAAAATCTTAGGAGGATGAACTAATGAATAAAGAAGAAATTAAAGTTTTATTGGAAAGTGTTAAAGATAATAAAATAAACGTAGAAGAAGCTCTTGAAAAATTAGAAGATTTACCTTTTAAAGATTTAGGTTTTGCTAAAATAGATAATCAAAGAGAAATTAGAGTTGGTTATCCGGAAGTAATATATTGTGAAGGAAAAACAGTAGATCAAGTTAGAGATATTGTTAAATATATGCTTACAAAAGATAATAATATATTAGGAACTAGAGCTAACGAAGAAATGTATAATGCAGTAAAGGAAATATGCATCGACGCAGAATATAATAAACTTGGACGAACAATAACTATTAATAGAATGGGAGAACCCCTTACAGAGAGTTATATAGCGATTGTTGCAGCAGGTACTTCTGACTTGCCTGTTGTAGAAGAAGCATTTGAAACTGCTAGAATATTAGGAAACAAAGCTATCAAAATAATAGATGTAGGTGTTGCAGGTATACATAGGCTTTTCTCAAGATTAGATGTTATTCGCGGAGCTAAAGTCATTATAGTTATTGCTGGAATGGAAGGGGCTTTAGCTAGCGTTGTGGGAGGACTTGTAGATAAACCTGTAATAGCAGTTCCAACTAGTGTTGGATATGGAGCAAGCTTTGGAGGTATTGCAGCTTTACTGTCAATGTTAAATAGTTGCGCCAGTGGAGTTAGTGTAGTAAATATAGATAATGGATTTGGTGCAGCATATAATGCTAGCATAATTAATAAGTTATGAATTAAATATGATTAATAGAAAGATTTGGAGGTCGTAAAAATGAAAAACAGTGCAAAAAAATTAGGATTTGGATTTATGAGACTGCCACTTATAAGCCCGGAAGATCAGAAAAGTGTCGATTATGAGCAGGCAAAAAAGATGGTAGATGTCTTTATGGAAAGAGGATTTACATATTTTGATACAGCATATCTGTATCATTCATTTATCAGTGAAAATGTATTGCAGGAAGTTTTGGTTAAGAGATATCCTAGAGATTCCTTCACGGTTGCTACTAAGATGCCAATGTTCATGGTAAAAACAGAAGATGACTTGGAGCGCTTATTTAATGAGCAGCTTACAAAGTGTGGCGTAGAATATTTTGATTACTACCTGTTGCATAATATTGCAGGACAGTCCTATGATCTTGCAGAAAAAGTCCATGCATTTGAATTTATTCAGAAGAAAAAAGAAGAAGGAAAGATCAAAAATATCGGTTTTTCCATGCATGATTCTGCAGATCATTTAGATGGAATATTGACAAAACATCCAGAAGTAGATTTTGTTCAGATTCAGTTGAATTATCTCGATTGGGAAAACCAGGGTATCCAGTCAAAGAAATGTTATGAAGTAGCAAAGTTACATGGTAAGCCAGTAATCGTAATGGAACCAGTGAAAGGCGGTACTTTGGCAAATGTGCCTGACGCAGCAGCAGAGATTATGAAAGGATATCATCCAGATATGTCCATTCCTTCCTGGGCTATCCGTTTTGCAGCGAGCCTTGACAATGTCATGGTTGTATTAAGCGGAATGTCAAACATGGATCAGCTTTTAGATAATACCGGATACATGCAGGATTTCAAACCATTGGATGAGAAAGAGCATGAAGTTGTAAATCAGGTTGTTGATATCGTTAATGAATCTATTTCCATTCCTTGTACGGCATGTCGCTACTGTGTAGATGGATGTCCAAAGAAGATTGCAATTCCTGATTATTTCGCATTGTATAATGCTGAAAAACAGGATACAAAGGGAGGATTCAAATCTCAGAGTATCTATTACACGAGCCTGACAGAGCGTAACGGAAAAGCTTCTGACTGTATTAAGTGTAAAAAATGCGAAAAGATCTGTCCACAGCATCTGCCAATCACAGATTACCTAAAAGATGTCCAAGGCATGTTTGAATAAAATGACAAAAAGTAATTTAAAACAATTTTAAATTTTAAAACCCAGTAGATGGAAGCTAATTATGATCTACTGGGTTTATTTTATCATTTATATCAATGCGTTATGGTCTAACTATTTATTTCACAAATGATTTATTACTTAGAAAAAAATTTCAATATAGCCAGATAAATATGAACAATTAAATACTGTTAACATTCGAAAAAAGGTTACACCACTTAAAATTACACCAGTAATTAATAAAAGCGAAGAAATTAATATATACAAATGAATTTCTTTATAATATAAATTTTTAGATATAGTACCTACTCTAACTATTTCAAGGCATTTTCTACTGGTAATTACAAGAACTATTACTATAATAATCGATATGATATTAATTAATCCCAACATTATAGTCATTTCCCCTTCCAAAGTTATGTTAGATTTATAATATATTGTTATTGCGATATCTATTATTAATTCATGTTAATGTAAATTATTCATAGATGTGACGCATTATTTTTTTGCTTGTATATCTTTGTTGTATATATCCTATCACTTAAAGTTAACTATAAGTCAAGCAGTTTTCTGAAATAAAATAAATCCGATTCAGGCACATAACTATGACCACATCGGATTCTTCTATTCAAAATATTAACTTTTTATCCAACAATCTTAGTAGTATTGTAAATCAAACAATCAATACACCGATTGCAAATGCAAACACCATAATGAATAAAATGTAAATCAAGAAATGTCGCCAACCAAGAACTGTTTTCAACGCACCAAGATTTGTAATTTTTGTGGCAGGACCTGTAATCATAAAGGTTGCTGCTGCACCAGGACTCATGCCTGAATCCAACCATTCCATTAAAAGTGGTATAGTACCACCACCGCATACATATAAAGGAATACCAACAGTTGCTGCCATAAGTACACCGAAGCCGTTATGTTTTCCAAACAAATTTGCAAACGTATCCGACGGTACATACCGAGCAAACAATACAGACAAAACAATACCCAAAAGAAAATATCCGCCTGTTGCCTTTATGTTACGTCCTATATTTTTAAAAATGCGTATAAAGATATTGGGGGCAGTATCGTGGTTGGATGGCGAACCAAATCCATCAAAATTAAAGAAATTTTCTTCTTTAAAAAAGAAGTGTACCAATATTCCTGCAATGATTCCACACAATACACAAGATGCAATCCTAATCACTAACATCTTTCCACCCAATGCCAAAGTGTAAAGAATCAACTGAGGATTCAAAAGCATAGAGCTCATAATAAACGCTGCAAGCCAATCATCGCGAATACCTTTTTGGGAGAAAGATGCTGCTATGGGAATGGTGCCATACATACATAATGGAGATGCAATTCCTAATAAACTAGCTGGAATTACACCTAAAATACCTAGTTTGCTATTTGCCATAGATGCAAACAATGTATGGATTTTATTTTTCCCAAATACTGAAATGATAGAACCTAACACAATACCGATCACCCAATATCTAAAAATCTGGTCAAACTGAATGGTAAAATAGTACCATAAATAAACGGCTTCGCGATGTATAATACTATTCATCGATATTTTTTAATTGATAGGTTTGAGAACCTATACCTAAATCTACTGCATGGTCTAAAATTAAGGTACCATTACGAGATTCTATACGGTTAATTAAGTCTTTCCCATGCGGATCAGCATAGACTAAATCTACACAAGCACGATCTAATGCAACTGGATCATAAGATGATAAGATACCGATATCTCCCATTGTTGGTTTAGCTGGATTAGAAACGCAGTCACAATCTACAGATAGATTGTTCATAACACTGATATACACCATTCTGCCTTTTTTATCTTGCATAACTGCACCAGCAGCTTCCGCCATAGATTCTAAGAAATCATTTTGGTCACCAGGCGAGAAAGTCTTATCAGTGCCACCACCAGAATGAATATACATTTTTCCGTTTTTAGATGCAATGCCTATTGAGATGTTTTTTAAAGCACCACCGAATCCACCCATAACATGACCTTTAAAGTGAGATAATACTAAGATAGAATTATAATTTTCTAGATGAGAACCTACAGTGTCTTTTTTCAAATGAACACTACCAGGAACTGCGGCTAAATCTTTAGTGCCTTCTTCATCCATAATATCTACATCTGCGATTGTATTGAAACCATGATCTTCAATTGTTTGTCGATGAGCTGCTGTTGCAGAACGAGAACCGCCATAGGCCGTATTAGACTCGATAATAGTGCCATCTACAGCATGTACCAAATCGCCGATTAATTCCGGATGCAAATAATAAGTATCACCAGCTTCACCTGTAGAAAGTTTTACACCTACCTTACCCTGTGGTTTCCAATCAAGTGATTTATAAATTTTCATCAAGCTCGCAGTACTGATAACTTTTGTCATATATACAGTAGAAGCATTTTTAGTAGAAGTTCCATTTTCTGCAACATTACCACTAGTATGAGTCGCCTTGCCTCCAACACTGATTGTGGGTATTTTAGTTGTTGATACTGGTGTTGCTGTTTTACCACAACCAACTAATACGACAGCTATCATAGCTATGCTAAGCACAATATTAAAAATTTTTCTTTTCATTGTTATTTGTCTCCTTTCAAAAAACATGCTTCTTATACTTTAATGTTAACAGATGAATTAACTATAAACCATTAAGTCAACATGAGGTCAAGCACTATATTCTATTCATGACACGCATTCTTTCGCAAAAACTTTATATAACAGATTTGCCAATATCATAAGCCTGTTGCATAGCAGATGTATTAGGTTTCAGGCATCGCAAGCATCTAAATTCAACGTAAAAATGTTTGTTGAGAGCCAAGATTAACTTGACATGGTACTTTAAATATGCTATTTTTTAATAAAATAACTTAAAGTTAACTTTAAGTTATCGTAAAAAGGAGTGTGCAAACATGAAATATTCTATTGGAAAGGTTGCAAAAAAATTTAATTTATCATCTTCAACTTTGAGATACTACGATAAGGAAGGTCTGTTTCCTAATTTGGAACGTTCAGAATGCGGTATCCGCTCTTTTTCAGATATTGATCTCGGATCACTAAAAATTATTGAATGTTTAAAAAATACGGGAATGCCTATTAAAGATATTAAGGTATTCATAGACTGGTGCGGAGAGGGAGATGCAACACTGCGTGAACGCTATGAGATGTTTATTGAGAGAAAAACAATTATGGATGAACAGATAGCATCATTGAATAAAACACTTGAAGTCATAGATTATAAATGCTGGTACTATAAGACGGCTCTTGAGGCAGGTACAGAAAAGATACATGCCAAAGAAAACAAGCAAGGTACCGAAGAAGTAATATCTTAACCGATGTTTCTAATGATGGAGGCGGCCATTTAATGATGGTTTCTTTGATTGCATGGAAAAAAATTTTAAAAAAACATTGACTTAAAGTTAACTTTAAGTTGTATAATTATATCGAACTCAATGATCGAAGTTTAACATAAATAATATTTTAAATAAATGGATATTAATGATTTGTTAGCACACTTAAATCGAGGTGAAGCGGTTGAGGGTGGTTGGGAATTACACCAGGTAATGATAGACGCCTCTCAGGAAGCATTACAATTGGCGACGGTGCTGTCATTGCCGCTGGTGCAGTTGTGACCAAGGATGTACCTGCAAATGTTATTGTAGGTGGTGTTCCTGCGAAAATTATTAAGAAAATTGAAACCAGTCAGGAGTAATTCTGTTGTTTTCATCTTATTGTAGATTATATGGTGATGATTGATTTGTGGCAATGTGTTGTGTATCGTAGCAAAATGCTATTATTTTAGTTTACACAGAAAGGATATTGAACATGAAAAAAAAGCAATTTCGATGCTATGTTTGATTATTACGGTTGGGAACAAGGTATTTTCGGCAAAGCTTTATGATAATCAAACGACGCAGGCGTTAGTTAAGCAATTTCCGCTCACAGTTGATATGAGCGAACTAAATGGCAATGAAAAATACTATTATTTGTCGAATACGCTTCCTACAGCTTCTGAGCAACTGGGAAAAATTCATGCCGGAGATATCATGCTTTACGGCGATGGCTATCTAGTCGTGTTCTATGAAACCTTCTCAAGCTCTTATAACTATACCCGTCTCGGATATATTGAGGATGCGGTCAGCTTTGTACAAGTTGTTGGCGAGGGTAATATTAAGGTTACTTTTGATTTGGTGAAACATGAAAAAACGTAAGGAGAATAAATTGGTGTAGTAAACGTATCTTGTTCCAAATGCCGGGCATGGTGATCTTTATGATCGTAAAGATCTCATTCCGTTCGATAAACTCACGGAGTTTTTCAATTAATACCTGAATAAAAAACAAGAAAACATGTGTTCTAAAAAATCTGAAATAGTAAATAATATAAGCAATGAATGTTGTGAATAGGTAACGAATGATGAATACAATAAACTGAAATAAATCATAATGAGTAGATAGACCACCGATTAAGGAGAATAAGTTCTTGATTAGTGGTTTTCTGTTTGAGATAGATTTAAAAGTCCATATTGCACATCATTGTTTTATTATAAAATCTGAAGTTGCGGAAATATCATGTACGGCAAGATAAAGTATATAAAAGTTAACTTTAGGTTATTGTAAAAAGGAGTGAGCCAAACATGAAATATTCCATTGGAGAGGTTTCAAAAAAATTCAATCTATCAGCTTCAACTTTAAGATACTACGATAGGGAAGGTCTGTTTCCTAATTTAGAACGTTCAGAATCCAGTATACGCTCTTTTTCAGATATTGATCTAGGATCACTGGAAATTATTGAATGTCTAAAAAATACGGGAATGTCCATTAAAGATATTAAAGTATTCATAGACTGGTGCGAACAGAGAGATGCCACATTGCGTGAAAGATATGAGATGTTTATTGAGAGAAAAAGAATTATAGATGAACAGATGGCATCGCTGCAGAAAACACTTGAAGTCATAGAGTATAAATGTTGGTATTATAAGACAGCTCTTGAGGCAGGTACAGAAAAGATACATGTCAAAGCGAACCAGCAGGATACCGAAGAAGTAACATCTTAACCGATGGTTCTAATAATGGAGGCGGTCATATTGACGATGCCTCCATTAATTTTGTTTTTGTATATATTTCAATAATCCCATTCTACGCAGCAAAAATTGCTGCGTTTTTTTATGAAAAAGACTTGACTTAAAGTTAACTTTAAGTGATATGCTGATACAAACACAAATAAATAATTGTTTTAAACGGAATGGATTACACTAAACGATCCAGAGTGTCAAGCCTTACATAGACTTTAACGCTCCAATAACATTCAACACTATTGGCTGCATTAATACGGTCATATCCAAATCAAAAACAGTACTGGAGGTTTCTTTATGAAAAAGTTATTGACACCTACACTGACAATTTTAATGGTGATTTCTTTGACTGCATGTATCAGAAATCAAGCTAACATGAATGAAAAAAACTCTGTAAGAAGCTCCTCGGTTGAAAAGGCTTCCTCTACCGTAGAAGGTAGCAATATTCAGGATACATCGAGTAAATTAATGATGATTTCTTTGACTACATGTAGCGAAAATCAAGCTAATAGGAATGAAAAAAACTCTGCAGGAAGGTGCTCGGTTGAAAAGGCCGCTTCTACCGTAGAAGGTAGAAATGTTCAAGATACATCGAGTAAAGCTTCGAATGACTCCGCGCAAGTTCTTCCAAAAGGTTCTAACATGGCTACCCGTACGATTAAGAATGGTACAGCTATTACGATGACGGTTGGAGATACGGTAATTCCGGCCACTTTAAATAATTCCACATCTTCAAAGGAACTGTTGTCCCGTCTGCCATATACGGTGCATATAAACCGCTTCTCTCATGACTATTCTGGTGTAATGAAAGATCCTCTGAAATATGATGAAAAGGATGTCCATAACGGCTGGATGAACGGCGATATTAACTTTGAACGGGATGTAAACTATTTTACGATCCTCTTTGAAGATGAAAAAAAGTCTAAAATCTATGGCGAGCAGGTAAACATGGGAAAGGTTGATTGTGATTTATCTGTAATAAAAGGATTAGGAAGTTCTATCGATGTGCGGATTGATTTAGCACGCTAAGTTATATCGAACTCAATAATCGAAGTTTGATATAAATAGTATAAATAATATTTTAAATAAATGGAGGAATTAAAAATGAACTTTAATATGTATGTACCAACAAGATTTATTTTCGGATGTGGAAGGCTTAACGAATTGCATGATCAGAAACTACCTGGCAAAAAGGCAATGGTAGTTATTTCAAACGGAAAATCAACTAAAGAAAATGGTTCCCTTGATCGAACTATCGAGGAACTTACAATAGCAGGTGTTGAAAGTGTTGTCTTTGATAAAGTACAGACAAATCCGTTGAAGTCAACGGTTATGGCAGGAGCAAAAACAGCAAGAGATAACGGATGTGATTTTATTGTTGCTCTTGGTGGTGGCAGTGTTATTGATGCCTCCAAAGTAATGGCGGCAATGACAACAAATGATGGGGATATCTGGGATTATATTTCCGGTGGAACTGGAAAAGGCAAAGCGATTGCAAATGCTCCGCTTGCAGTAATTTGTATTACTACAACAGCAGGAACCGGTTCAGAAGCAGACCAATGGGGTGTTATCACAAATGATGAAACCAATGAAAAAATTGGCTTTGGTGGTGATGATCGGTTATTCCCGTTTATTTCTATAATCGATCCTGAACTGATGAAGACAGTTCCATCTAAACTTACTGCTTATCAAGGATTTGATGCACTTTTCCATTCTACAGAAAGCTATATTTCGAAATATGCAAGTCTTATGAGTGATATGTATGCACTGACTGCTATTGAAAATGCAGCTAAATATCTTACACGTGCGGTAAAGGACGGTAGCGATATGGAGGCAAGAGAACACATGGCATTTGCAAACACCCTTTCTGGTATAGTTATGACTGTGAGCGTTACTACTGCTGAGCATTCTATTGAGCATGCAATGAGTGCATATCATCAGGAGTTGCCTCACGGTGCAGGACTTATTATGATTTCAAGAGCGTTCTATGAATTCTTTATTGACAAGAATGCTTGTGATGAGAGATTTATTGCGATGGCAAAGGCAATGGGAATCAAAGAAGCTAATAAGCCGGAGGATTTCATCACTGCGCTTGTGGGCTTGCAAAAGGCCTGTGGTATGGCGGAACTCAAAATGAGCGATTATGGTATCACTCCGGATGAATTTGATAAAATTGCGACCAATGCTCGCGAAACTAACGGTTTTCTGTTTACAGCAAATCCATGTGAAATGACACATAAGGATGTTGTAGATGTACTAAGAAATTCTTATCGATAAGGAGGATACAAATGGATATCAATGATTTATTAGCGCACTTAAATCGAGGTGAAGTGGTTGAGGGCGGTTCGGAATTACATCAGGTAATGATAGACGTATCTCAGGAAGCATTAAAGTTGACTGCCGACCTGAACGGTAAGTACCATACTCCACAAGAGGTACGGGAATTGTTTTCTTTGTTGATTGGCAAACGGGTGGATACAACATTTGCCATGTTTCCTCCTTTTTATACGGATTGTGGGAAAAACATCTGTGTAGGCATGAATGTCTTTATCAATTCAGGCTGTCGTTTTCAGGATCAGGGCGGAATTATAATTGGCGATGGTGTTCTCATTGGGCACAATGTAATGCTTGCTACGCTCAATCATGACATTGATCCGAGAAAACGTAGCAATATGCATCCCGCGCCAATTGTGATTGGTAGAAATGTATGGATTGGAGCAAATGCCACTGTCGTTGCCGGCGTGACCATAGGTGACGGTGCTGTCATTGCCGCTGGTGCGGTTGTGACCAAGGATGTACCTTCAAATGTTATTGTAGGTGGTGTTCCTGCGAAAATTATAAGGGAAATCGAAACCAGTCAGGAGTAATCTTGTTGGTTTCATCTTATTTTAGATTATATGGTGATGATTGATTTGTGGCAATGCATTGTGTTAATAGGTAAAAATGAAGAATATAGTAAATTGAAATAAATTATAATGAGTAGTAAACACAATTAAATTTTAAGAATTGGAGGATTGATTGTATGAAAATATTAGTTTTAAACGGGAGTCCAAGGTTGAACGGTAACACAACAGCCATGGTTGATGCGTTTGCAGAAGGTGCACGGGAAAAAGGGCATGAAGTGAATATCATACCTGTTGGACAAAAGAAAATTGGCGGATGTCTTGGATGTGAATTCTGTCATACCCGTGGGAATGGTCAGTGCGTGCAGAAAGATGATATGGGTGAAGTTTATAAAGAATTGGAAACTGCAGATATGCTGATATTTGCTTCACCAATTTATTTTTTCTCTATCACCGGTCAGTTACAGTCTGCCATCACACGTTTCTACGCAACTGGAAAACCGCGTAAAGTTTCACAGACAGCCTTGTTCTTAAGCTCAGGTGCTCCGGAGGTTTATAATGCTGTAATACAGCAGTATAAGAATGTGATTGATTACTTTGAAGCCGAGGACAAAGGAATTAAGATGGTATATGGCAAGAACAACAAATCAGCCGCAATGCTTGCTGATATGAAGACATTTGGAAAATCTCTGTAAAGTTAAGTTTGGAAAGGGAAAATACAAATAAAGAAGTATCTTATATAAATAAGATACTTCAGGTTGTTTACAAACCCAGTATAATTTTTTATTGTACTGGGTTTTTATATGCAATTATGCGATAGCATTTTGATTTATAGATAAATTAGTAACATGCAACAGGTTTTTAGTTATAAAATAAAAAAACATGGAAGATAGTAGGCTAGCTATCTTTTTCATATTTTGCACTGCTGCTGTAAGCAGACACTGCTCTTGCACATTTTCTAATCCGCGCATATGGCAATAGCGAAGCCCATGCAGTTGTTTAGAATCTGCGAAGCTTCGCTCTATAGTTTCTTTCCTTCTTCTATATATATTTCTACCCTTATCCGTTTTGGTAAACTTTACAACATCTTCTTTATACATTTCCCAAACATGTCTTCTAACAGTTTTAACCTTACTTTTATCAGAAAAACATTGAGTTCTATTTGGGCATTCTTTGCAATCTTTTGCATTCCCAACATACTCTTTATATCCATCTCTAGTTGTCGTTTTATAATGCAAAGCCCTTAAGTCAGGGCAAACATATATGTCCTTCTCTTTAACATATTGAAATTTATTTTTAGTGTACATTCCTTTTGTATGTGGAGACCTTCTATATCCCATTACAGATTTTAATTCTCTCTCAAATAGTTCTTTACATATAAGATTTGTAGCATAACCAGCATCGGCACCAACATATTTTGTATTAAAATTAAATTTTTTTATTTGCACATCCAATCTATCGATATAAGGATCAACATCATTTATATTTCCAGGAGTAACATAAACATCAGTAATTATATTGTGTTTACTGTCCACAGTTCTGTGATCTAAATAGGAGAAGCCTTCCGGCTTGCCATCTCTCATCATATATCCGCTGTCGGGGTCAGTTGTGCTAACTTTAATTTCTTTTATTATGGTAACAGGTTCTTTCACTTTCAAAGGTCTTTTACCGTGATTTATTCTATCTTCCTCTACAGCTTTATTAAGATCAGCTACATATTCTTTAGGTGTTTTTTCAACTTCAATTTTCACAAGCTTTCGCTTATTAGCATTTGCTTTTAGGTGTGTAGAATCTGTGTAAAGTATTTTACCAGTTACCATCTTAAGATTTATAGCCTTAAATACGACTTCGTCAAATATTTTTTGGAACACGTCAGTTCCTTTAAATCGTCTACGTCTATTTTGGCTAATTGTTGAATGATCTGGAATAACATCAGTAAGGCTTAGTCCTAAAAACCATCTATAAGCTACATTTACTTCAATTTCCTTTACAAGTTGTCGCTCAGATTTTATTCCAAATAGGTATCCAATAAACAGCATTTTGAAGAGTAAAATAGGATCTACGCCAGGTCTTCCATTATCTAAACAATAATATTTTTGAGTCAATTCTCTTATGAAAGAGAAATCCATGTATTTATCTATATTTCTGAGAATATGGTCTTTAGGAACTAAATCCTCTAAATATACCATTTCTAATTTTTGTTGTGTGAAGTTCTTTTCATTAATCATAACTAAACCCTCCGAATTATAAAGTTTGTATACTATATATATTCGACATTGATGTTGTAAAATCCTTTTTGAATATGAAAAAAAACACTCCAATTTTAAATTAGAGTGTTTTACATTTTATGTTTGTCAACAGTCTGAAGTATCTTATATAAATAAGATACTTCTTTATATTTTAATAGATGGAAAAATTTTTTTGAAAATAAACATTGACTTAAAGTTAACTTTAAGATATATGATTATATGGAACTCAATAATCGTAACCAGTCAGGAGTAATTCTATTGTTTTCATCTTATTGCAGATTATATGATGATTGATTTGTGGCAATGTATTGTGTATCGTAGCAAAATGCTATTGTTTTAGTTTACACAGAAAGGAAATTGAATATGAAAAAAGTAATTTCGATACTATGTTTGATTATGTTATGTTTTTCCATCACTGCCTGCGATAATAGTGAAACGAATGAAAACAATCAGATAAGTCAACATGAAGCACCAAGAAGTGATTCTACACAACAAACAGATAATGGTAAAGCATCAAAGAAATTAACGATGATAGATTTGATCATTACGGTCGGGAACAAGGAATTTTCGGCAAAGCTTTATGATAACCAAACGACGAAGGCGTTAGTTAAGCAATTTCCGCTCACAGTTGATATGAGCGAACAAAACGGCAATGAAAAATACTATTATTTATCGAATACGCTTCCTACAGTTTCAGAGCAACCTGGAAAAATTCATGCAGGAGATATCATGCTTTACGGCGATAACTGTCTAGTGGCGTTCTATAAAACCTTCTCCAGTTCTTATAAATATACTCGTATTGGATATATTGAGGATGCGGCCAGCTTTGTACAAGTTGTTGGTGATGGTAATATTAAGGTTACTTTTGATTTGGCGAAGTAATAGTCTTAGTTTTATTTATGTCAGCTAGAGTTATAAAGTATCTAGAATTATATGTAGAAAAAATTGAAAATTCAAAAAATTTATTACATTTGGCGCTTGACCTAGAGCTGACTTAAGGTGGTAATATTATTTTATATATTATGATGAGATGTCAATTAATTTGATTGAGCTTGTTATGAAGTTTAAAAAAGAATGATTTAAATAGGAGGAATTAATGAAGTACTTTAAATTATTATGGAATCTGTACAAGTTAAAAGGAAATACAGTGAAGACCATAGAGCAAATTAAAAGTTTACAAAATAAAAAGTTAAGGAAACTGCTTAACTATGCATACGAGAATTCAAAGTATTATCGCAGAACGTTTGAAGAAGCGGGAATAACAAGAGAACAGATTTCTACACTTCCTATTTCAGCTTTTCCGATTATAGACAAAGATCTTTTTATGGAACATTTTGATGAGTTGGTAACTAATGATGATTTGAATCAGAATGATATACGAAAATTTGATAAAGAAGAGTCTGTAGACCAGATAAAATTCAAGGATAAATATCATGTAGTGCATTCCTCAGGTAGTACTGGAAAACCGGGGTATTTTGTATACGATGAGGAAGCGTGGGATCAGATGCTTTTGGGCATTATAAGGGCTGCCTTTTGGAATATGTCCATGCCTAAAATATTAAAGCTTTTGTTCAAAAGACCTCGAATTGTATATATTGCTGCAACAGATGGACGTTATGGTGGAGCTATGGCAGTCAGCAGCGGTGTCGAAGGGGTGCATGCAAATCAATTATTTCTGGACATTAAGACACCCATTGCAGAATGGATAGAAAATTTACATAAGTTTAAACCCAATATGATTATAGGTTATCCATCAGCTATCAAGATTCTTGGAGAACTTTTGGAAAAGGGAGAAGTACAACTCAAAGTATCTAGGGTGATTTCTTGTGGTGAACCACTTTGCGGCAAATTAAGAGATTATATAGAAAAAACTTTTCATGCAGATGTTGTGAATATCTATGGTGCCAGTGAATCTTTGGCTTTGGGTGTTGAAACTAATCATGAAGAAGGTATGTATCTGTTTGATGATATGAATTATATTGAGGTGGAAGATGGAACTATGTATCTTACATCACTTTACAATTTTGCACAGCCCTTAATTCGTTATAAAATCTCAGATCAGTTAGTACTAAAGGAGTTAGATGAAAAATGTATTTATCCATTTAATAAAGTGGAAAGTATTTTGGGCCGAAATGAGGATATAATTTGGTTTGAAGATAAAGATGGAAATAGAGAATTTCTTCACCCACTTGCAATAGAAGGATTTTGTGTTGAAGGACTTTTGGATTATCAATTTAGGCAAATAGATTGTAATTCATTTGAAATGATGATTGAAGTTTCTGATGAAGAAAAGAAAAATAGCATTCAATTGGGAATGCTAAAAAATATGGCAGAAATATTGAGTACAAAGCATCTAGAGTATGTGAAGTTTAATGTACGTTTTGTAGAAGAAATCTTACCTGATCCACAGACGGGAAAGAAGCGGTTGATTGTAAAATAAAGATATAATTAATAGAAGAGTAAAGGAGTGAATTATGAAAAAAATACTTTTATCAGCAGTGGATGTTTGTAAATCATTTAAAATAGGAAAAAATCATGTGGATGTACTAAATAATGTTAGCGTTGACTTTTATGAAGGTGATTTTACTATTATTATGGGTGCTTCTGGAGCTGGAAAATCGACGTTACTTTACGCTTTAAGCGGTATGGACAAGATTAGTAAAGGCAAGGTGATATATAAAGAGAAAGAAATCAGCAGTCTTAGTGAAAAGCAAATAGCAAACCTTCGTTCACATGACTTTGGATTTGTGTTTCAGCAGACTCATCTTGTTAGTAATCTTACCTTGTTTGAAAATGTAGCAGTTGCCGGGTATCTGGGAAAAGAGCGAAGCACGAAGGAAACTTGTACACGAACAGAAGAACTGTTTAAGCAAATGAATGTCGGTAATGAAAAGGACCGAATTCCGTCGGAGGTTTCAGGAGGCGAAGCACAGCGAGCTACAGTGGCAAGGGCAATCATTAATGAACCTGGAATTGTGTTTGCGGACGAGCCTACTGGTGCATTGAATAAGAACAATACGCAAGAAGTATTGAATATCTTAAGCAAATTAAATAACTCGGGACAAAGCATTATTATGGTGACACATGATATACGTGCAGCTTTGCGTGGTAATAGGCTGCTGTATCTTGAGGATGGAAAAATCGTGGACGAAAAAGAAATGCCATCTTATGAACAATCGGATGGAAAGGACAGGGAAGTACAGCTTAATAACTGGCTTGCTTCTATGAAATGGTAGGAGGTGGAGTATGGGTTTTATAACATTGCTGAAAGCTGGAATTAAACGGCAAAAGGGGAGCATAGCAGGACTATTTATACTTATTTTTACTGTGTCAGTTACGTTGGTAATGGCGCTTACTGTATATATCAATTCGAGTAGTTACGTTAGTCAAGAGATGTCAAGAATGGGTTATGGAGATATGACAGCATGGGTGAGCAACGTTGATAATTTGAATCAGCTGACAGAAAAAATACAAGGTCTTTCGGATGTGGAAAAAGTAGAGAACCAGACAGTTGTATTTGCAGGTTATGGCATAAATGGTATAAACTCTGATGACGAGGGGCAGTTGATTGCGTATGATTCTGATAAGTATCCTTATAAATTCCTAAATAATGGCTTAAGTGAACATGAGGATGTAAGGGCTGTAGGAAAGGGCGAAATTTATATTTCGCCGTCTCTAAAGTTAAAACACAATGTGAAAATAGGTGATAAGGTTCATTTTAAACTTTCACGTAATGGTGAGGAAAAGGTTTTTACTATTAAGGGATATTTTGAAGATCCATTTATGGGCAGTTCTATGATAGACATGAAAAGTTTTTTGATAAGTGAAGCGGATTTGTTGGACGTTAACGATATCCTTAGTAAAACATCAGATTTCGATATTTTGGGAAGGGATGGAGCAATGCTTCATATTTTCCAGAGCGGTAGCAGCAGTCTTTCACCAGCAGAATTCAATAAATCAATCAATAAGGATACAAAACTTACTCAATATACGGAATTTGTTTATTCAGATTCGTCAATATATGGATTTATGCTTATTTTACAAAATATTTTTACAGGATTTTTGATTACATTTGTTATTATACTTATTGTTGTATCTATGATTGTCATGGGTCACAGTATATCAAATGCAATTGAGCAGGAATATAAAGATATGGGTATCTTAAAGAGCATAGGCTGTACAAGTGGAAAATTGCGGTTATTACAGTTTTTACAATATGTTTCAGGCATTGTGGCAGGAATGATTTTAGGATTCATTTGTTCAATCTATGTCATTGATTTGTCAGCAAGACTTACGATAACATCAACTGGTCTGCTTATGCCAACAACACTTCCATATGGATGGTGTATGCTTACTTTTGTAATCATATTATGTGTATTTGCACTATTTATATATATAAAAACAGTGAGAATTGTTCAAATACCACCGCTTCGTGCGATAAATGGCAATACACAGGGACATGCATCATATATAAAAAGTAATACACTTTTTAAGTCGGAAGGATTAACGTTTCATCTTGCCTTGCGGCAAATTGCATCTGGAGGAAAGCGATATGTCGGAACAGGCATTGTCACAATATTACTTGTGTTTTTTGTTTCTGTAGTGGGAAGGATGGACACTTGGATTGGACCAAATGGAGAAGGTCTTATGAATGTGTTCAGCGTTGCTGACCACGATCTAGGTGTTAAGCCTCTTAGTAATGTGAATATGAAAGCAGTCGAGAATATCATTTCTTCTTATTCCCAAATAGAAGATAAATACGAGATTGCAATGGAGAAAGTAACAGTAAATGGTGTGAATTATACAGCTAATGTAATAGATCAACCTTCACGCTTTCATATATTATCTGGTAATACCATTCGTGCAGATAACCAGATTGTCATAACGGAATTTGTAGCAGATGAGTTAGGGATAGGCATCGGTGACAGTGTAACTATTAAGAATGGGACCCTCAGTCATACATATATGGTAACTGGTATTTATGAATGTGCGAATGAAATGGGTGCCAACATAGGAATGAGCAGAGAAGGTTATGCGAAAAAAGGTAATGTTAATTCCTATATATGGTGTCATCATTATGTTCTTGCAAACTCATCGGTGAGTGATGAAATTAAAACATATCTTCAAAAAAAATATCCGGTGGATATGGAGGTACATACAAATAGCTGGTCGGGACTCGATGGAATCGTGAGTACCATGCACCTTTTAACCAAATTTATGTATGTAATTGTTGCAATCTTTATTTCGGTGGTAATAGGACTTACCAGCAGTAAAATGCTACTTGCAGAACAGAGAGATATGGCTGTTTTCAAAAGTATCGGATTTACATCGTTAAAATTAAGACTTGCCTTTGTTATGCGGTTTGGTATTGTTGTGACGGCAGGTACGGTAATTGGAATTGTTCTTAGCTGCATTTTCGCTGATCCGGTGATAACCATATTATTAAAATTATTTGGTATAAGCAAGTTTGAGTCGACACTTGGATTTGGAAATGGAATAGTGATTCCGTTCATTATAATCGTACTATTTGTAGTATTTGCATACATTTTCTCAAGAAAAATTAAAAAGGTAGATATCACAACTTTAATCAATAAATAATATAACTAATAAGCATGAAAATATATAAAAAAGAAAGGACGATATAATTATGAAAAAGAAAATATTTACATTAATGTTAGTTGCTTTGCTAGCGATGTCCTTTGCCGGATGTACAAGCAAGAAGGCAGCAACCGAATCGAACAATGCAGCTAAAAGCAGTACTGACGAATCGAATATAGAATCTGGGGATAAGACAAGCGCAAAGCTGCCTAATCTGGAGGTACGATTTGGCCCGAATGGCGATGCGTTTAGCTTAAATCTTGACAACAACAAAACCGCAACAGAGATAGGAAGGTATATTGGACAGGTTGATTGGAATCTACCGATTTATCATTTTGGTGACTCTAACGTCATGCAGTATTATGATATTCCAAGCAGCTATAAGATTGATTCCGACTCTAAAGAAGTTACTACGGAAAAGGCAGGGGAATTATACTATTCGTCTCCTAACAGAATCATCCTCTTTTATCAGGATGCAAAAGTCAAGGGGAATTATACCAAAGTAGGACAACTTAAGAATACCAACGGACTCAACGAGGCTGTAAAAAATAATCCTGTTGTAGAGGGATGGGGAAATAAAGTCATTTCAATCAGTCCTGCAAAATGACATTTGTAAAGTCATATAAGCAATGGTTAGAGTATCTCTGTTAAGCAGAGATAAGGCGTGAAAGGATGGTGACAATGGAATATTTATTGAAGGGTATATGTATAGGTCTTGTCTTTGGAGTGCCAGTGGGAGCGATAGGCGCTCTCACAATAAGAAGAACAATTACACATGGTACTTTTGCAGGTCTAGCCTCTGGAATAGGGTGCTCTACGGCTGATCTTCTATATGCTTTTATCAGTGCTTTTGGATTGACATTGTGTTTGGATTTTATGCTGAAATATCAAAGCATAATCAGCCTTGTGGGAGGAGGTATGATTATCATAATGGGAGTTAGTATTCTTTTGAAGAAGCAGGAGGTGGTTAAGGAGACCGCAAAAACATCACAGATAATTTCTTTCTTTGCGTCCTCTTTTGTGATAGCTATAACAAATCCGACAACGATTATAACATTTATTTTAGCATTCTCGATATTTAATATTGGCTGTATTACCTCCACTGTGCAATGTCTTGGACTTTGTCTAGGAATATTCCTTGGTACATGTATTTGGTGGGGACTCATTGTCGCTATGATTCGGTTGTTTAGGAAGCGTATTACTGGGAAGGTGGTCGTGAGGTTGAACTACATTCTCGGAAGCATTATTATCATGTTAGGAGCGGGGGTTGCGATTCGCGTACTACTTTGACAGAGCTGATTCTGGGAAAGGATCTGTGAGGATAGTTTTTACTGAAGATAATGGCTTAAGCGACTTTTTTATACTATGCTAATGAACAAGTAAATTGTTGAGATCAGAAAGGGAGATACAGAATGAAGAAAAAAGTTGTGTTACTACTATCTGTACTTTTAGCCATATTTTTGTTGGCAGGATTCGTAGGAATAAGGTTTATGAAGAATAAGGAGGGTTCCACAATGGCAAATGTTCAAAAATATGATGGCAACGTAGTAAAGCCTACCACGCAGCAAACAAAGCTGGAAGATGATTTTTCTGCTGTTCGATATGAGGGAAACTATGGATTTGATAGCTTTCTTAAACAGGGGGGGGCATCTTCTGATACAGATGTAGTTAAATTTTTAACCCAAAATAATATGGTTTCAAGAGCAGATAAGCTGTCACTTAAAACTGAAGGTTTTGCTTGCAGTACACTATCTGTCAAAAGTCCCAAGGGCGATGCCTTATTTGGGAGGAACTTTGATTGGCAGGCATGTAATGCATTGGTGGTTTCTTCAAAACCTTCAGACGGCTATGCCTCTGTTTCTACAGTGAATATGGACTTTATCAGTGCTGGATATGGGGGAAGCGTAGATCGATTGCCAGAGAAAGTGCGTACTATGGTAGCGCTTTATGCACCGCTGGACGGTATGAATGAAAAGGGACTTAGTGCAGCGGTATTGATGATTGAGGACTCTGATAATATCAATCAGAATACCGAAAAACCGGATATTACAACGACAACTGCCGTTCGTTTGTTGCTGGATAAAGCTGCAAATGTAGATCAAGCAATCAATCTTTTAAAACAGCATGATATGCATGCATCCATGGGGTTGATGGTGCATTTTGCTTTGGCTGATACTGAAGGACACAGTGTGGTTGTGGAATATGTTGGTAATAAGATGATTGTAACAAAAACACCTGTAATTACCAATTTTTATTTAGCTTATGGTGAAAAAAATGGAATTGGAACAGCTCAATCTCATTCTAGATATGATATTTTAATGAAGCAACTAAGTAAGACAACAACCATGAGCATGGAAGAAGTCCGTGATGCAATGGATAGCGTAAGCAAACATAACTTTAAAGATGCTGAATCTACCGAATGGAGTATAGTTTACAACCAAAGCAGTGGTGAGGTGCGCTATTACCATCGGGAAAATTATAAAAAGGTGTATACATTCCATGTTGAATAATATAAAATTTAAGAATTTTGATTAAGGTATTGACATGAAGTTAACTTTAACCCTTATGATAGAGGTGTTACTAAGATAAAGAAGAACTTCTACCGTAAGTGGTCTTATATTTTAAAATAGCTACAAACCATGCAAGAGCAAGGTTTTAAATAAATAAAATAAAGATAGTGTTAACACTATCTTTAAATGGAAGAAGGATAAAATTATGAAATTAGTAAAAGAACAGATACTTATTGGAGAGAGAGCATTATTTAATAGCAAAGATTTACAGGTTTCCTATTCAACGTTTGCTGATGGTGAGTCTCCGTTAAAAGAGAGTCAGAATATTAACATAGATCACAGTATATTTAAATGGAAATATCCATTATGGTACTGTAAAAACATTGTAGTAGAGGACAGTACATTTCTTGAAATGGCTCGTTCGGGAATCTGGTATACGGAGAATATTACAATAAGAAACACTATAATTGAAGCACCGAAGATCTTTAGGCGTGCAAAGGGTATTGAATTAGAGAATGTTACTATGCAAAATGCTGGTGAGACTTTCTGGAATTGTGATGAGATTTCTTTGAAAAATGTAACAGCCAAAGGGGATTACTTTGGTATGAATAGTACAAATATTAAAATTGATGGATTCCAACTGGCAGGAAACTACGCTTTCGATGGAGGAAAAAATATTGAAATTCATAATGCGAAAATTCTGGCAAAGGATGCATTCTGGAACTGTGAGAATGTAACAGTTTATGATTCATTTATTTCGGGAGAATACTTGGGATGGAATTCTAAGAATGTGACCTTTGTAAACTGTACTATTGAAAGCTTGCAGGGATTATGCTATATGGACAACCTTGTAATGAAAGACTGCCAATTATTGAACACTACGCTATCATTTGAATATTCCACAGTAGATGTACAGATTAACAGTACTATTGGTAGTGTTACAAATCCATCTGGTGGGATAATCCGGGCAGAGGGTATTAGCGAATTAATTATGGATAAAACTAAAATAGATCCTGAAAAAACACAAATTATAACGGAGAAATAAAGTATAGTTGATTTTTTTTCTCTCTGGCGGTAACTTCTTATGATGAACCATCCTTTTTTCGTTAATTATCTTATGGAAAGTCAGTATTTACAGAATCTTTAATAAAATTCCTTATAAAAAACTGAGAATTATTCACAAGGTTATTAAATTTATTAAGAAGGTGGTGAGTATAATGAGATTGAGTAAGTCAAGATTTATGATTTCATTTTTAGTTTTTGTGTTTTTTTTAACTGTGCTTTCTAATTATTGCAAATATAAAGTAGAGGCTACACCCGTGGTAAAGGTGAAACAGTGGGAGGAAAAGGAAAATATAAGTTCAACTAAGACCTGGACAATAAAAGTTAAGACAGAATTAGATTCGAGCTCTGTAGATAAGGCTATTTCTGTAACAGATTCAGCAGGAAACATAGTTAATGTTAGAACAGCTGTAACTGAAGATGGTAAAAGTATATTAGTATATGCTCCGGAAGAGAAATATACACCAAGAGAAACTTATTACCTCAATATTTCTCAAGATTTAAAATTTATATACAAACTTAATGGAAATGTTCAAACTCTAAAAAACATTAACCAAGCGGTACAGATGAAATTTACAATTAATGATGATAATTTAGATACTATAAAAGATACTAAAATAAAATTGTCTTTTAACAATGAAGAAGTAATTGTAAAAATGAATGATAATGCAACAAGTAGAGACTTTTTAAAGTTACTTCCATTAACATTAAAATTTGAAGATTATGCAGGAACTGAAAAAATCAGTTATCTTTCGAGGAAATTATTAACACAAGGTGCACCAGCAGGCAGTGATCCATCGATTGGAGACTTGGCTTTATATGCTCCTTGGGGAAACTTGGCCATTTATCATAAAGATTCTGGCTATGCAAGCGGACTTATTGTATTAGGTAAAATTGAATCTGGAATAGAAAAGCTTGCAGGGATTAAGGGCAATTTTACAGTTGAAATTAAAAAAGTTGATTAAATTATTGAAAGGCATGCCTGTGATGAGCATTTTATCCGTACATAGTTTTTACAATACGCAAAATTGCTTATTCAACAACAAGTAAAGAATTAAGTGAAATAAAGTCATTTGGAATTGTGAAGCCTTTTTTTAATAAAAGGTGTGTTTCAATTTGAACGTGTTGATGGTGGTTTTGGTAATATTATTTATTCAAAAGAGAAAGTTAATAATTGAATTTAGGTCATATGAAATATAAACTTTATATTATATTTAGTGCTTGACTTAGAGCTGACTTAAGGTGGTAATATTATTTTATATATCAAAATAGTAGACAAAAACTTTTAAGGAGGTAGAGCAATGGTAATAAAAGAGGCTTCGAAAGTAACAGGGATATCTATAGACAATTTGAGATATTATGAAAGAATAGGTGTAATTCCGAAGGTTCGTAGAACTGAATCAGGAATTAGAGATTAGGATGAGATGTCAATTAACTGGATTAAGTTTGCCATGAGGTTTAAAAAAGCAGGAGTTTCATTAGAGGCTATTCGTGAATATATACATCTTGCTATTCAGGGAGAATCAACCAAGGAAGCAAGAAGAGAAACACTTATCGAAACAAAAGCTAGATTAGATAAAAAAATGCAAGATATACAGGAAACTCTGGATGTAATCAACTATAAAATTGATACTTATGAACAGAAGTGCGAGCCTGTTACAAATGAAGTAATAGCTGATTGGAAAGCTAGCAGAAAAAAACAGGAAACGTTTTAACAATTTAAGATATAAGAAAAATATTAATATAAGATGATGAAAAAATTTTTCATCATCTTATATTGCGTGTTGCAAAATAAAGAGTTCTTGTCATCCGTAATTAAATAATAAAAAAGTACTTGACATGAAGTTGACTTAAGGGTTTATATTTATTCTATTGTTGAAAAAGAATCAACGGGCAAGAAAATTATTTGTGGTAGGGTGTTCAGTAAGTGAAGTGATTGAACAAAAGAATTGTTTTGAATAAGGCATATGTCTTAGAAAAGTCTTTACAATAAATAAAAATCAATAGTAAGAGAAGGAGGAAAAGATATGCCAGTAATTACTTTAGAAGCAGGAAAATTAAATTAATTGTGGTTTTTCTGGTGGAGGCGAACCATACCTAACTATATCACTGTCCATAGAAAGAAGTGATCTTATACGATTTTTTGAGTAGATTTTGATGTGACAAGTATCTGCATACACCCCATTTTGCTTCAATAATTCCTTGTGGGTACCTGTTTCTACAACATATATGAAATTTATTTGCCTATGTTGAAATTAATGATAAACTCTGTGTACTCATTATAAATTGAATGCACAGTTATTTTATAATCTAACTTTTCACATAATTCTTTTACTAAATATAAACCCAACCCTGTAGACTTGGCATTATTTCTACCGTTATTTCCAGTAAACCCTTTATCAAAAATTCTACTTAAGTCTTCTTTTTTTATGCCACAACCAGTGTCTCTTATAATTATCTTTAAGATACTATCTTTATCTACGCAAGCTATAGATATAGAATCCCCACACTGTGTATATTTAAGAGCATTACTTATTATTTGATCTAATATAAATCTAAGCCATTTTTTATCTGATAAAATATTATTATGTATATTTACCAAATCTAAATTTATTTTATTTTCAATAAAATATTTCGAGTATTTTTTTATTATTTCTTTTATTACTTCTTCAATATAAACCTTATGTATAAAAAAGTCCCTATGGAAATCATCAATCCTTGATAAGTAAAGAACTCTTTTAACTGAATTTTCAATTCTCGTAACCTGATTATCAATTTTATCTAAAGTTTTTTCAAAATATGCATTTTCGTTTCTCTCTATTATGAGTTTTATTATAGATATAGGCATCTTTATATCATGTATCCACATGTTTAATACATCTTTATTTTCATTAAAAAAATCGGTAGAAGCATTTACTATATTCTCACACTGAATTTTGTAGTTTTTCATTAAATTAAGGTATATTTTTTCTTCATAGTTCATTTTAATTAATCCTACATCATTAAAACTATTATTATCTACACCTTCCTTTAATAAACCAAGAAATTTATTCTTCCTAATATAACTAATTATTAAGTAGAATCTCAAAAAAAATAAGTTTACAATAGTTATATAAAATATGGTATCGAATAAAATTGAATTTAATGGTGAAAAAATAATTACTAGTATAACAAAGATTAAAATAGAAAAATTTAAAAATATTAGTGGTAATTTATCTTTAATAAAATCTATAAATTTCATATACTCTCCTAACTTTTAATGCAATATAAAGGTTGCTACATTATTATATAACCTAGCCCACGCTTTGTTTGAATAAAATTATCAAGTCCAATTTGTTTTAGTCTTGTTCTTAACCTATTTATGTTTACAGTTAAGGTATTATCATCCACATACCAATCATTATCCCAAAGCCTTTTCATTAATTTATCGCGGCTCACTATTTTACCATTACTAGTCATTAAAATTTTCAAAATTTTAAACTCATTTTTACTAAGTTCTATAGTACAAGGTTATCTTTTTACTCCCTCTAATTGTTGGAACTATACATAGCTTATTTGCAATGGTTATTGTTCAAAAGTTAATACCAAGACCTATCGTATTTCCTATAATTATCACTCTAGGTGTATATTATCTTGGATACTTTGTATATTACTTTATAACTTTAAAGTATGCCGAGAATATGATTATAAAATAACAAAAGAGGAGAATAAAACATTGAAAAAACTAAACGCATTTCAACTAAAAAATATTGCACTAATAGCAATGCTAATGGATCACTTATATACTTTTTTCCCCCTAGCATTTCCATTATGGTTTCATCCCTTTTCAAGGTTTGTAACCCCACTATTTGCATTTTTAATGGTAGTGGGATTATTTCACACAAGAAATAAATTAAAGTATAACATTAGGTTATTTGGTTGGGCTATATTTATGCAGGCAGGAGACTTTATAATTAATAAAATTTTAATATCAAAGCAGGTCGCAATTCATAATAATATATTTATGGCATTAGCTGTAGGACTTACAGTGATTAACTTATTTGAGCATAGCAAAAAGAGTAAAGGCTTTAAAAAGTTAGGACTTATCATTCTTGCAATACTTATTATTCCTTTAGGAGTGTTTACTGAGGGTGGAATAGTTATGATACCATTCACATTAGTAACATATTTCTTTAGAGAAAAAAGAAATAGAGCCATTATAGGATATGTGATATTATGTGTAATCTTTTTTATAACTAGCTATATACCATATGCTACAGTATCGGAGACGATAAAAATGTTAATGTTTAATTCAGAATTCTTATTTATAACAGTAGTACCGTTTATATTTTTGTATAATGGAGAAAGAGGTCTTAATACTAAATTTAGAGTTGAGTCTCTCTAGAACACCCAAGCCATCAAGAACAGGCATAATTATATCAAGTACTACTAAATCCGGTTTCTTTTCCTCAATCAATTTTAATTAACTAATAAATTGCGACGCATTTACTCCTTATAGGTACCCCTATAAATTGGAATTTGAAATGCGGTATGAATAGATAATGTAAAAGAGACAGGCATCAATTGATGTGCTGTCTCTTTTATAATGAGAGTAGATATCTATTTTCCTGTCAGTATTTCTTGATTTTCTGGGTAACGTTCACCGACAATTTCAATGCTCTCCAGATTCTTTCGAATACTGCTAAGTTCATCAGCGGTAAATGTAACTTCTGCACTACCTAAATTTTCTTCGATTCGGCTCACCTTTTTGCTTCCTGGAATTGGGACAATAAATGGTTTCTGAGCCAGCAGCCAGCCTAGTGCAATACCAGCTGGTGTTGTACCTTTATTTTTGGCAAGTTCGGTGACATAATCAGCCATAGCAATGTTTTTCTTTAAATTGACTTGGTCATTGAATCGAGGTATTGTACTTCTAACATCATTGGCTGCAAATGTATCATTTGCTTTAACATTGCCTGTAAGAATTCCTTTTCCTAAAGGACTAAAAGGGACAAAAGCGATTCCTAATGCTTCCAAAGCTGGAAGCATTTCTGACTCTACTTTTCTGTAAAACATAGAATATTCGCTCTGTATAGCTGTGACTGGACATACTGCATGGGCACGACGTACTGTTTTTACAGCAGGCTCAGATAGTCCCCACCGCAACACTTTTCCTTCTTTTATCAGCTTAGAGATACAGTCTGCCACTTCTTCGATAGGTATATCTGGGTCCACACGATGCTGATAATACAAATCAATATGGTCAGTACGAAGGCGTTTCAGACTGCCCTCCACGGCATGGCGGATAGTTTCTGGAGAGCTGTCAAGTGTGGCAGTTTTTCCTGTGCTATCAAGTCTGTTTTTGTTGAAGTTAAAACCGAATTTAGTAGCAATTAACACATCATTACGATATGGTTCTAAGGCCTCACCAACCAGTTCTTCATTCGTGAATGGTCCGTACACTTCCGCAGTGTCGAAAAAGGTTACACCTAGTTCTACAGCTTTACGAATTGTTGCAATTCCATCACTTTTTTCTGGAAATGGGGGATAGCTCTGGGTAAACCCCATACAGCCAAGACCAATAGAAGATACTTCAATATTACTGTTTCCAAGTTTACGTGTTTTCATATAAATTTCCTTTCAAAATTATTTTAATAGTCTACTCACATTCAAATGTATGATAGATTAATCTTACACTTGCGAGTGCACTCTATGTCAAGCGTATTTTAAAATAATTTTAGTAGGGAAATCTGTAATCAGTCTTATTGCCTGTTATCATTCCTCCATTACAGGTAAAAGGTTCTTTACTAGGGAGAACTTGTTAAAAAATACCCTTACAGCAAAACCCTTACTGAAAAATAGAGAATCCGAATACGGTAGCACCATCCAAAGGGCGGTTAGTACACCTGATTTTACAACAAACATATGCTGAGCTAGTTTAATTTATCAGAAATAAGGCGGCCATATGTTTGCGGTCTTTAGCTTTCTTCAAAGCAAAAACATTTCAACTTTAGTCGAAATTCATAATAGTATAAATCAAATTGTATTACTCCAAAATACATAATTAAATTTATAAGTTATTTGTATATAAATTTATAACAAAATATATCTTTACAAATATAGTAAGTTGGCTTACTATATAAATTAGGAGGTTTTATTATGGAAAGTTTTAAATTTAGTCTTAGAGATGTACCGAAACGTGAGATTTTAAAAGATTATTCTAGCCGATTTCCGGGTATAAATATAGGAGCAGTTGAAGGTTGTATATCACTCCTCAGGACGGCGTCTGATATTTCAAAAATACTTGATGAACATTTTTCTAAGTATGATATTTCGGAAGGAAAATTTACAATCTTAATGCTTTTGTATCGACAGAATGATTATCAATTATCTCCAATATCCCTTAGCAAAAAAGCTGAAGTTACTAAGGGAACTATGACAAAATTAATAGGCGGACTTGAAAATCAAGGTTTCATAGAGAAAATCCCCAACTCGTGTGATAAGAGAAGCTATTTGGTTCGGCTAAGCTCAAAAGGATTACGTATATTGGAGGAGATTTTGCCTATACACTACACCTTAATTGCTAAACTTATGTCCGGACTTGAAGACGGTCAATTGAAGGAACTAACCTCTTTACTTAATTTATTACCAAATAATTTATATGATATAGAAAGGTGAGATATTATTATGATACTTATAACTGGAGCGAATGGGCAAACTGGTCGTGCAATAATTAAGGCTTTATTATCTAAAGGCGAGCAGATTAGAGCTTTCGTTCATAAAACCGAACAAATTCAGGAAATTAAATCCTTGGGCGAGATTGATGTATTTGCAGGAGATATGATGAATCAAAAGTCTGTTGATGAAGCGTTAATCGGAATTAATACAGTATATCACATATGTTCTGCTGTAAATCCCAATGAAGTTGAGATAGGACAAATGGTAATAAACGCTGCTCGCAATGCTAGAGTAGAGCATTTCGTATACCATTCAGTATTGCATTCCGTACTTCAAGATATGCCACATCATCAGAAAAAACTCAAGGTTGAGGAACTTATGGTGAATTCAGGAATCCCATATACTATTATTCAGCCAGCAGTATTTATGCAGAATATACTAGAGTCTTGGAAGTCACTTAGTGAAAAAGGCATATTCCAACAAAAGTTTTTTACTACTCAAGAAACTCGCATGTGTATGGTTGATTTAGAAGACTTAGCCGAGGCCGTTTCTATAATTCTTACAAATACTGGTTATACAGGGGCCACATATGAACTTTGTGGACCTGAAAATTTATCTTTGTCTGATATGCTGGCAGCTATGGAACTGCATTTTGGTCTTGAAATCAAAGTTGAAACGCCTCAGGACGAAATGTTTGCAGCACAATTAAAAAAGCATGGTGTAGGAGACTATAAAGTTAATACACTATTAAAGATGTTTCAACATTATAATGAACATGGATTTGTCGGAAATCCAAATGTTTTAACTTGGATATTAGGACGAAAACCAAATGATTTTTCATCCTTTATTCTTAGAACAATACAAAGCCAAAGATCATAGTTGCCAATTATAACTAAATGAATATTGAAATAAGCGTAAAATTATATAGTTTTATGTAACAAATTCATACATTTTTAACCTTGTATAATATTTGTGAGAATTATTTTAAAGGGTTCGCGATTTGTTTTTACACTATAATAATGTTGTATATTTTGGGAGGTGGTTTTATGAGATTTTGTTGGAGTACCCTAAACGTAAAGGACTTGGAGGAATCAATCAAGTTTTATACAGACGTCATAGGGCTTGAGGTGGTAAGGAAATTTAACGCAGGACCTGGAGTGGAGATTGCATTTTTAGGCAAAGGAGAAACAAAAATTGAGCTTATTTGCGACGGTGAGAGCAGGGATACAGTTATCGGCAACGATATTTCTTGGGGATTTGAAGTCGAGTCTCTTGATAAGGCACTTGTTTTGGTTAAAGAAAAAGATATCACTGTTGACAGCGGGCCGACCCGGCCTAACCCGAATGTTAGATATTTCTTTATAAAGGATCCAAACGGTATGAGAATACAGTTGGTGGAGAATATTACATAAAATAATGGGCAATAAAAAGCTCCACTTATTTCCTGACTATGCAGTAAAAGATGGTAGGCACAATTTTAGTGTTTGCCATTTTTATTATAAGGTTAATTGGAAGACATTGAAAAAGAAGAGTTTATAACTTCTCTGAAACAAGAGATCAAGAGTTTATAAAATGGAGGTTAATATGGCAACTATGAATATTAGAGTAATTTATCACTCGTCAACAGGTAATACGGAAAAACTCGCACGCGCAATAGCGGATACGTTAAATGTCGAAGCTGAACAGTTAGGAGAAGACCCTATTTCTTTTTCTGAGCCTGTCGACTTACTTTTCATTGGAGATGGGATATATTTTGGAAAAGCAAATGAAAGGACACGCTCTTTCATTGACCGATTAGATCCGAAAATGATAAAAAACGCAGCTATCTTTGCCACATATGGAGGGTTAGCTAAAATTGGCACTGACATAAAAGAGCTCTTACAGAATAAAGAAATAAGGGTTGTTGAGGAGCCTTTTACTTGTAAAGGTCAGTCTTGGGTATTCATCAATCGGAATCAACCAAACGAAACCGATTTAAGCAAGGTTCGCAAATATGCTAAAAATGCAGCTGCAAAAGTGGATAGATAACTACTTAATAAAACCAAGAAGATGTTTTAATAGTGTTTCATTGGTTACAGGATTTTCAGTAACAGTATTGCAACGGATATAATTCCTAAAAAACGTTTTGGAGAAGGAATGGGGTATTTCAGTTTATCTAGTAGTTTGGCAATGGCATTAGCTCCAGCTGTAGCTCTTTATTTGTTAAATGTATCCAATTTCAGAAATGTTGCTATTTTGGCAGGAGGTCTAGGAATTTTTGCCCTAATATTATCTTTTTCCATGAAGCATTCCATATTTTCCAAAGAATATAGCTCTAGCCAGTGCACTCATTGCTTCACCTTTATTCAATCCTATCTGAATTTTTCTTCTGAAATCTTCGTCTGATAAATAATCTAGGATAAAAATAGTTTTTTCTATTTTTCCAAGTTCGCTTAGGGCTTTAGCTAAACTATTTTGTCTTGCATAATAACCAATCTTACCCATTATTAATGATCCTGAAACCTTACCTTCTTTTATTGAGTATGCAAGTCTCAATATATCATCACTTCAATTCGTAATTTAGATCTACAAAATTAAAAACTTACAAATTTGCAAAACTTAAAATATTACCTCAGATACACATATTAGATTGCACAAAAATATTAGTAAATTTGAACAATTCTAACTATGAAAACTCTGAGGTTATTAGATTTGAAGGCGAGTCTACCCGTGGTTATAAGCTAGCAACATTAAGAGGCCTAATGGACGATGGAGGAATTATTGAAGAAATAGCTTTTGATTCAATAAAACTGCATGATATGGAGCTTAGTGGAGATATTTCACTGAAAAGTAAAGCTCTAAAAGAGGGCGATATTCTTATCAATGATAGAGGTTTTATTTCAAGATCTGTAACGAATACATTAAAAACTAATAAAAAAGTCGATACTTATATACCAACCAACTTTGGCTTTAGTATATCTGCTTTTATTTGTTGTTTTTAAATTACGAATTGAAGATATTATATTTAGTGCTTGACTTAGAGCTGACTTAAGGTGGTAATATTATTTTATATATCAAAATATTAGACAAAACTTTTACGGAGGTAGAGCAATGGTAATAAAAGAGGCTGCGAAAGTAACCGGGATATCTATAGACAATTTGAGATATTATGAAAGAATAGGTTTAATTCCGAAGGTTCGTAGAACTGAATCAGGAATTAGAGATTATGATAAGATGTCAATTAACTGGATTGAGTTTGCTATGAGGTTTAAAAAAGCAGGAGTTTCATTAAATGATATTCGTGAATATATACAACTTGGTATTCAGGGAGAATCAACCAAGGAAGTAAGAAGAGAAATACTTATCGAAACAAAAGCTAGCTTAGATAAAAAAATGCAAGATATACAGGAAACTCTGGATGTAATCAATTATAAAATTGATACTTATGAACAGAAGTGCGAGCCTGTTACAAATGAATTAATAGCTGCTTGGAAAGCTAATAGAAAAAAACAGGAAATGCTTTAGCAGTTGAAGATATAAGAAAAGTATTAATATAAGATGATGAAAAAAATTTTCATTTTGCAATATTGTATGTTGCAAAATGAAGAGTTTTTGTCATCTGTAATTAGGTAATAAAAAAATTTAAAAAAAGCACTTGACCTGAAGTCGACTTAAGGGTTTATATTTATTCTATCGTTGAAAAAGAATCAACGGGCAAGAAAATATGATTTTTAAGTTGAGGAGAATAAATATGAAAATAACAGTTATTACTGGAAGCCCACATAAGAAAGGTACTTCTGCATTGCTCGCAGATAAATTTATCGAAGGAGCAAATGAAGCAGGACATGAGATATTTCGTTTTGATGCAGCATTTGAAGAGGTAAAACCATGTCTGGCGTGTGAGTATTGTGCAAGTCATGATGGCCAGTGTGTACGAAAGGATGTTATGAACACATGGTATGAAAAGTTGATAGAAGCAGATATGATAGTGTTCGTAACGCCACTATATTATTATGGAATGTCAGCACAGATAAAAGCAGTTATCGACCGTTTCCATGCTAACAATGCAAAATTGGCAGGTAACAAAAAATCAATGCTTTTGGCTACTTCCTATGGTACAGATGATTGGACAATGGAAGCATTGGAGAAAAATTATGAATTCATACTTCGTTTTATGAATTGGAATGATGCAGGAAAGTTATTTGCGACAGGGTGTCCAGTAAGGGAATTGATTGAACAGACGGATTTTCCAAATCAGGCATATGTCTTAGGAAAGTCTATACAATAAATAAAAATCAATAGTAAGAGAAGGAGGAAAAGATATGCCAGTAATTACTTTAGAAGCAGGAAAATTAAATAAAGAACAAAAGAAAGAATTAGTTGAGAAATTTACATTAATAGCATCAAATGTTATGAATGTACCCCAGCAAGCAATTATTGTTTTCTTAAAAGAAATTTCAACAGAAAACATAGGATTTGGTGGGCAACTTCTATCTGATAGAAAATGAATTTGATGGAATAACAGCAATTTAAATAGCTGTCAAACTATCGTATTTCATATACTTAATATTCGTATAAATTAATATAATGAGGAAAATAGACGGGGGAATAAAATGATGAAAAATATATTATTAATTTCAGCAAGTCCACGAGTAGGTGGGAATTCCGATTTACTTTGTGATGAACTAGCAAAGGGTATAGTAAGTAATGGAAATACATATGAAAAAATGAACTTGGCAAAGATGAATATAAAACCTTGTCTTGCATGTAATGTATGCCAAGGTAATGGGGGAAACTGCATTCAAAAAGATGATATGAGTAAAATTATTGAAGCTTATAAGCGTGTTGATGCAGTTGTATTTGTTACTCCATTATATTTCTTTAATATAAATGCACAGTTAAAAATTATTATGGATAGAACTTACTGTGAATATCAGTATGGAAATGAATATGTAAAATTTAGTTTTCATAAGACAGCATTTATTGCTACTTGTGGAAGAGATAGTGAAGTTTCTTTTGATACTGCTATACGTGGATATAAAGAGTATATTAAGTGTTTACATGATGTTACTGATGTTGGAATGGTATTGGCAACAAGTGTTTTGAATAAAGGTGATGTAGTAGAAAGTAAATTTATGAAAGAAGCATACGAATTAGGTAAAAAATTGTAATAACATAATTAATGTTATGATAGTGCATTTCAACTTAATAAGTTAGCAAGGTAAAAGTAGTTGGGATGTATTGAAAATAAAATAGTTGTTTTTAATAATTAAAATTATAGGAGGAAGAATCATATGAAAAATAATAATAAATTACCACGTATAGCATTAGGTACTTGGTCTTGGGGCGTAGGTTTTGCAGGGGGAGACCAGGTTTTTGGAAATAATCTTGGAGAGAAAGAACTGAAGCTAGTTTTTGAAACAGCAATGAAAAATGGACTCAATCTTTGGGACACAGCTGTTGCTTATGGTATGGGGGCTTCTGAAGAGATTTTGGGAGCGTTTGCTAAAACTTATCCACGTGAGAGTTTGATTTTATCAACAAAATTCACACCGCAAATAGCGGGTGATTCTGCAGATCCTGTAGCAGACATGTGTGCTGCCAGTTTGGAACGTTTGGGTACAGATTATATCGATATCTACTGGATTCATAATCCGGGTGATGTGGACAAATGGACAAAATATTTGATTCCACTTGTGAAAAGTGGGAAGGTAAAGCATGTTGGTGTTTCTAATCATAATTTAGAGGAGATCAAGCGTGCGGAAAGCATTTTGGCTAAGGGGGGCGTACATATTTCTGCAATCCAGAACCACTACAGTCTTCTTTATCGTTCTTCAGAGGAAGGTGGAATTCTTGATTACTGCAAGGAAAACAATATAACATTTTTTGCTTATATGGTATTAGAGCAGGGAGCATTAAGTGGTAAATATGATACTAAACATCCACTTCCAGAAGGTAGCCAGCGTGCTATGACCTATAATCCTGTGTTACCGGAGATTGAAGCACTAATTGATTCTATGAAAAATATTGGTGAGAAGTACAATGCTTCTGTGTCACAGATTGCAATGGCATGGGCTATCGCTAAGGGCACAACCCCTATAATCGGTGTAACTAAGCCAGCACACGTTGAAGATGCGGCAAAGGTTACTGAGATTATTCTTACAGCAGAAGAAATAGGAGAATTGGAAAGTATGGCGTCTAAAACAGGTGTAGATACTAGAGGCTCATGGGAACATCCTATGGTATAGTATGCCTCTTCTCATGTAGTGAGAGGATTATCTAAAAAATAAGTAGTAAAATAAGGAGAGAAAGAATATGCCAGTAATTACGTTAGAAGCAGGAAAATTAAATAAGGAACAGAAAAGTCAGTTAGTTAAAGACTTAACAAGTAAAGCAGCTGAGATTATGAATGTACCGGAACAAGCAATTATCGTTTTCATTAATGAAAACAATATGGATAATATTGGTTTTGGTGGAAAACTGTTATCTGAAAGAGAAGCTTAATTTGATTATTATGATTGGTCTTCTGTCATAATCACAGTAAATAAAGAATATAAGATATGTTACTCCGCCTTTTCATATCATTCATAAATGTTTAAAATATTAATGAGACATGAAACATAAAGAATATAATTAGATATGCAAAAAAATTATAGACTATAATAAGAAAACACTTGACCTTAAGTTGAGTTAATGGTTTAAACTTATTTTAAGTCATAATAAATTTACATTTAAATAAAAAATAGTTAAGGAGGAATTTTAAATGAAACATTTAGTTATTTTTGTACATCCATATTCAAAAAGTTTTGGGAAAGGTATTGTAGATATGATTGAAAAAGAAGTATCAAATAACAAATCAGAAATAAGAATAAGAGATTTGTATGAATTAGGGTTCGATCCAATATTAAAAGGTTCTGATCTTCTTAATTTGCAAAGTGGAAATTATGCAGATGATATCAAAGTTGAACAAGAGCATATCAAATGGGCAGATATTATTACATTTGTTTATCCAGTTTGGTGGGCAGGATTGCCAGCAGTGCTAAAAGGATATGCGGATCGTGTTTTGGCTAATGGTTTTGCATTTACATATGATGCTAGTGGACCAGTTGGACTTCTCAAAGGGAAAAAAGCTATTTTATTCAGCACAACTGGATTTCCAAGTGATGTGTATGCACAAATTGGTATGCACAAATCTATGCAACAAACAACAGATGAAGCTATCTTTGAATTCTGTGGAATAGAAGTTATTACACATGTATTTTTCGGTGCAGTACCTTCTTCAACTGAAGAAGAACTAAAACAATATTTAGGTGAAGTAAGAGAAGTTATTAAAGCTAATTGTTAAGATTGACTTTATTAATGCATTTCTCATTTTTCAGCCATCCTTTCTTATATTAATTTCTTAATTGCGAAAACTGGTAGTCAGTATTAGGGCACTGACTGCCAATTTTTATGCATATTCTACTATCAATCTTATTCTTTCATAGGCAATTTTTAAAAAGTACTTGACATGAAGTTGACTTAAAGGTTTATAGTTATTCTATTGTTGAAAAGAATCAACGCTTTTGGCTACTTGTTATGGTGTAGATGATTGGACAACATTGGATTTGGTGGACAGCTTTTATCTGATAAATAAGTATAAATACAAGGTTCTATTATGTTTAACTTTGACTTTTACAATCAAACACATATTATATTTGGTAAGTACAGATTTGATAGTATTGATAAGATTGTCCCGGCGAAGGATACATTTTTAATAACCTATGGAAGTTCTAAAACAAGCTAAATATTTCTTTTCTAGTCCGTTAGTTCTTCCTAACTTTTCAGTATGTTTGTAAAAATAGAGGGGATAATATATTACTCGAAAGGAGAATTTAGATTATGTTTTCAAATGATAAAAGTGAATCAGAGTTTATTATGGATTTTTTAGTGAGATTAGCTCCAACTCTTCAGAAATTAATACCATTAGATTGTATTATAGGTATTGCAGATACTAAAAAGTTTCTCTGCAGTATACCAGGCGAAAAAATGAAATTACCAGTAGATACGACTGGAACAGAAATTTCAGAAGATGTTCCGATAGCTAAAGCTATTAAATCTGGAAAACCTGAAAGAATGATAGTACCTAAAGAAGTTCTAGGAATTAGCTTTCAAGCTACATCTATTCCAGTATTAGATAGTCAAGGAAAAGTAATCGGCGGAATCGGATTAGGTATTGGTTTGGGAAATCGTGAAATATTGAGTAATACTGCAAATTTAGTAGCATCAATAACAAAGCAAACATCATTTACTATTGATGACCTTGCTACTTCAGCAGGACAATTAGAAACCCAGCAATATCATCTTCTAGGCTTAGCAAATGAGATAACTAAGCAAATAAGTGAAACGGAAAAAATAATTGAAATAATAAGAGGGGTAGCTCATACTTCAAATATGCTTGGCCTAAATGCTTCCATTGAAGCTGCTAGAGCTGGAGAACAAGGCAAGGGCTTTTCAGTAGTGGCAGGGGAAATCAGAAAAATGGCTAAAAATAGTTCAACCGCTATAAAAGATGTTGAAAATATTTTAAATAATATAAAAGAAAAAATACATGTAATTAACGAAAAAATAAACGAAACATCCTCTATTGGTCATCACCATGCAGCGGTTACCGGAGAACTTTCAAAAACTATGGAGGAATTATCTGAATCGGCAAATAAACTTAAACTAGCTTCCAGTATTGTAATTGGTTAGTTAAGGCAAGAGGAAATAAGCAATAAGTTTGATTATGCATATTCTGAAGAAAAATACGAGGTAACACCAATTGAACTAATAAAATATATTCTATAAAAAATTAATTGATGCGTTAAAAATGCGCAGGAATGGAGAGAACAATGAATTTAGATTTTACTTATGAAAACCCAACAAAAATTTATTTTGGAAAGACTGCTTTAGATAACTTAAGCAGTGAACTTGCAAGTTATGGTGATACCATTATGCTTGCTTATGGAAAAGGTGCTATTAAGAAAAGTGGACTTTATGATCAAATTGTATCTATTTTAAAGAAAAGTGGTAAAAACATCATTGAATTATCCGGAATTATGGCAAATCCAACTTATGAAAAAGTAATAGAAGGTGCTGCTCTTGTACGTGAGAATAAGGTAGATCTGATTTTAGCTGTTGGTGGTGGTTCCGTTATTGATTGTGCAAAGGCAATTTCGGTATCTGCATATTGTAAAGGTGATACGTGGACACGTTACTGGTTAAAATTTGAGCCTGTAGATAATGAAATAATACCAGTTGCATCTATTCTTACATTGGCAGGAACAGGATCCGAAATGAATGGTGGATCAGTTATTACAAATGATGATATGAAACTTAAGGTGGGTCGTGTTTTCCCATCAAATGTGAATCCGAAATTTTCAATATTGAATCCGGAATATACATTTACATTACCTGAATATCAGATGGTAAGTGGAATTTTTGATATGATGTCACATTTAATGGAAACTTATTTCTCAGGTGAAGATGATACTACTACCGATTATATGATTGAAGGACTTCTTCGTTCTATTATGAGCAGCGCAAAAATTGCAGTGAAAGATCCTAAAGACTATGAAGCAAGAAGTAATTTAATGTGGAGTTCTACTCTTGCAATGAACCCGATTATGGGGTTAAGCAAAACACAAGATTGGGAAGTTCATATGATTGAACATCAGCTTGGTGCCTATACAAATTGTACACACGGTATGGGACTGGCAGCAATTTCACTTCCATATTACCGATATATATATCAGTTTGGTTTAGATAAGTTTGTTCGCTTTGCTAAGCAAGTATGGGGTGTAGATGAAACTGGAAAAACAAAGCAAGACGTTGCTTTGGAAGGTATTGATGCTATGGAAACATTCATAAAACAATGTGGTATAGTGACGAGCATTAAGGAGCTTGGTGCGACAGAAGAAATGCTTCCACTAATTGCAAATTCAACTGTACTTCTAGGCGGATATAAAGTGCTTACTGCAGAGGAAGTCTTAGAAATTTTAAAGACTGCATATGCTCAGGCTTAAGATTATGAGTAAACAAAAGAATACTTGAAGACTACAATAAGAAAGAAGCCCACTGCCGCGGTAAAAAACGGCAGTGGGCATGACTTTAGTCTTCTATTTTTAAAACTCAAGATAGCTTGGAAGTATGTCTTTGGTTCTCTAAAAATATCAGGTGACACATGGAATTGTCTTCTCAAATTTTATAGCTGCAGCTATCATGCAGTTATTTTTAATTGTAAAATTATCTGTTAGTGACAATATTAAAAAAGGGAGAAGAAAATGAAAATAAAAAGGAAAAGGTGGAAAAAAGTCATATTATATTTATCAAGTATTTTACTAGTACTATGCGTTGGTCTTATATTATTTCTAAATTTAGAACCAGGTTTCGGAGGAAATCCAACTAAGGAGCAAAAAGACAATTATAAACAATTTAGTAACTATGTCAATGGGAAATTTGTTAATGAGGTTCCGACAAGTTTAGCCATGAGTCTATCAGACAATTTTTCAATGATTAAGGAGACTTTTTCAGGTGCTAAAGACCGAAAACCAGATGGTGTAATTCCTGTTTCAGTGATTGATTGGAATAAAATCAAAAGTGATAAAGACAGTGTAACTTGGTTTGGACACTCTGCTTTTCTACTTAGTATCGATAATAAAAAGATATTATTAGACCCTATGCTGGGACCTGTTGCATCACCAGTATCCTTTGCAGGAAGCAAAAGGTATAAATATAGTGAAAGTATGTTCAATATTATTGATAAAATGCCACCAATTGATGCAGTTTTTATCTCACATGATCATTACGACCACTTAGATTATCGATCAATTGTAAAGTTAAAGGGCAAGGTAGCACATTTCTTCGTTCCTCTGGGAGTAGGTAATCATCTTATTAGATGGGGTGTGCCAAAAGAAAAGATTACAGAACTAAATTGGTGGGACGAAATGGATTACCAAGGTTTAAAGGTTTCTCTGACCCCATCCTTACATTACTCTGGAAGAGGCATTTTTAATAAGAATTCTACCTTATGGGGTGGTTGGGTCATTCTTGGGAAAGAAATACGTTTATATTATAGCGGAGATGGCGGATATGGTAAACATTTTAAAGAAATTGGAAAAAAATATGGACCTTTTGATATAACATTGTTGGATGGTGGTCAATATGATAGGCTTTGGCCTTGGGTACATATGACACCAGAAGAAGCTGTCCAAGCTAATTTGGATGTAAGTGGTAAGAATATGATGTTAATGCATTGGGGAGCATTTTCATTAGCTTATCATGGCTGGAATGAACCTATAGAAAGAGCATTAAAAGCGGCAAAAAAAGAAGATGTAAATCTATTAGCCCCTAAAATTGGTGAAAATGTTCGATTAGATCCAGATTTTCACATTACGCCTTCTTCATGGTGGGATTCACTAAAATGATTGTACAAGCTTATGAAATTAGAAGGAATGGAGGGATAAAGTATGCGGTATGATTTTGGAGCATTAACAGACAGGCGTAATACCAATTCCCTAAAATGGGATGTTGATGAAAATGTGATTCCAATGTGGGTAGCAGACATGGATTTTAAGACAGCGCCGGAGATAATAGAAGCAATTCAGGAAAAGGTATGTAAGGGTATATTAGGTTATACCATTGTGCCAGATGCTTGGTACAATGCTTTAAGTAACTGGTGGGAAAGAAGGCATGATTTTAAGATAGATAAAGAATGGCTGATTTTTTGTACAGGAGTTGTGCCTGCAATTTCTAGTGCAGTTAGAAAAATGACATCAGTAGGAGAAAACGTGCTGGTGCAGACACCTGTTTACAATATATTTTTTAATTCTATTGTGAATAATGGCAGAAATATTGTGGAAAATAAACTGCTGTACGATGGAAAACAATACAGCATTGATTTTATAGATTTAGAAAACAAACTTTCAAATCCAAAAACAACTATGATGATTCTCTGTAATCCTCACAATCCAATAGGTGAAATATGGAATAAAGACACATTGGAGAGGATGGGGGAATTGTGCTACAAACATCATGTTCTTGTTGTTTCAGATGAGATTCATTGTGATTTGACAGATACACAGCATGATTATATCCCGTTTGCATCTGTTTCGGAAATATGTGCAAAGAATAGCATTACCTGTATTGCACCGACAAAAGCATTCAACATAGCAGGATTACAAACCGCAGCAGTTGTAGTTCCTGATGAGGTGATTAGGCACAAAATGAATAAGGCATTGAATACAGATGAAGTAGCTGAGCCAAATGCAATAGCCATGGAAGCGACAATTGCGGCATTTACTAAAGGAGAAAAGTGGCTGAAGGAACTCCGTTCTTATATAGAAGAAAACAGAAAGTTTGCAGAGAAGTTCATAGAAACTGAGCTGCCAGAATTATATCTAGTGCCTGCCCATGCAACGTATCTGTTGTGGATTGACTGTAGTGGAATTACACAGGATACGACCTGTCTGTGCAAGCTTCTACTAAGTGAAGTCGGATTATATGTTTCAAAAGGAGAAGCCTATGGGGAAACTGGAAGAGGCTTTATTCGAATCAATATGGCATGTCCAAGAGAACGGCTTGAAGACGGTCTTACACGTCTAAAAAAAGGAATTGAATTATTTAAAAAAAGTTTATGGGAATAAAAGGTGATAATAGATTATTTATATATGTGAATTAAGCTGGTTAGTTCAAAGGAATGCGTGTCAGAATAGTTATTCCTCTTTTTTTCATTAATTATTTTATAGGAGAGTGATTATATGTCAAATATTCTTAATTCCTTTCAAGTAAAAAATATATCATTTAGTAATAGGATAGTTATGGCCCCTCTTGTACGCTTTGGTTTTCCGAGCTATGAGGGAAGTATGGGTGAAAAACTTATGAATGACTATTTGAGCAGAGCCGATAAAAAAATTGGGCTAATCATCAGTCAAGCACTTTCTGTATCGGCTGACTGTAATACATCAAGTAAGGCTGGTGGTACATCTGGCGGGGCTGGCGTCTACTCCGACCAGCATGTCGGATATCTGAGTAAAATAGCCGAAGCTTACCATAAAAACGGAACCGTTTTTTTTGCACAGCTTGCTCTTCCTGGTTTTGGTTTTTATGACGACAATTCCAGAGATATTAATAAGCTGACTAAAAAAGATTTAATCAAAATCAGAGATGAGTTTATCAGGGGGGCAGAAATCTGCAAAAGGGCTGGCCTTGATGGAATTGAACTGCATGGAGCACATTCTTTTTTTCTGAACATGATGGCATCTTCAGAGTCCAATAAGCGTCAGGATAGTTATGGCGGCGATTTGACCGGAAGGCTGACTTTAGTGAAGGAAATCACGGAGGGAATTAAGAGCTTTGCTGGAGATTGTTTCATCGTATCCTATCGGATGGGCTGGGGGGATAGCTTGGATGCAGACGTACAGACTGCACAAAAACTGGAAGAGATAGGGGTTGATATGCTGCATGTGTCTACAGGTATACCACGAGAAAGAAAGCTAAAACTTCCCTCAGATTTTCAGTATAATGAAACGGTTTATACTGGCGGCTATGTCAAAAAATATGTAAAAATTCCTGTTATCTGCGTAAATAACATTAGGACACTGGGTAGAGGCAATGTGCTGATTGAAAGTAACTACTGCGATTTCGCGGCATATGGGAAGCCGTTTTTAGCTGATGCCAGCTTTATCGAAAGGTCATTAAAAGACAGCAATTACAAGCCCTGCTTTGAATGCCGTAACTGTCAATGGTTTACAGATGGGGAGAAGTGTCCGGTACAATTGAAAGCGAAGTTTAAAAGTAACAGTCTACATTAATCCGTGTGCGTCCTCATACGCCACGGACTGGGCGGAAGTGATTTTCTCCTGTCTTTTTAAGTACTGCATCAGGCAAAAGTATAGGAGGCTATGTTTTTCTTTTTTAGAAAACATAGCCTCTTATATTTTTTCTGAAAAAAGACTTGACTTAAAGTTAACTTTAAGCTTTAAACTGTAGTAGTACATAGATAACAGAACTGATTCAATTGACAGATTTGGAGCATTTTAAAATATTGGAAATATTAAACCAAGGCGAGCAATTAACTGTTGTGCTGAATCAATCATGTCTGCACTTTTATGAAAAGTAATTATTATATAACGATAAAAACAGGCAATAAAGATATTTCTCATATTATGGAAACACAAAAATTATTGCTTATCAAATTCACGAAAAGTAAGGAGGTGATATTTTTGAAATTAAGACATTGATTGTAAAATAAAGGAATGAAAAAAAGATGAATATTAATAAAATAAATATGTAATCAATAAAAGAAAGAGGAGATTATTATGAAAATGAAGCTTTTTAGTAATAAATTAGCAAAAACTATTATGTTGGGACTTTCACTTACAATTGTGGGCGGTGGTGCTGCAGTTGCTTTGGCGGCGCAACATGTGAAACATCCACAAATTAAAGCGGTTAAGAAACTGCCAGTGAGCCTGCCAGCAGGCGATATGTCCCGCGGTGCAGACAACTTTTACAAGAGCAACAAAGTAGATGTTAAGAAAGTTACGTTTCATAACATTTACAATATGAAGGTAGCTGGTAATTTGTTTGTGCCAAAGAACTTGGATAAAAGCAAAAAACATTCAGCCATCATTGTCGGACATCCTATGGGCGCAGTAAAAGAGCAAAGTGCAAATCTTTATGCTCAAAAAATGGCAGAGAAGGGATATGTAACGATTTCGTTCGATATGTCCTTCTGGGGGGACAGTGAAGGAAAACCTGGTAACAGTGTTTCACCGGACATTTATGCGGATGATTTCAGCGCCGCTATTGATTTTCTTGATACAATGCCATATGTAGACCGTGAGAACATTGGAGTCATCGGTATCTGTGGCAGTGGTAGTTTTGCCATCAGTGAAGCTAAAATTGATCCACGTATGAAGGCGGTTGCTACGGTCAGCATGTATGATATGGGAAGTGTAAATCGAAATGCATTGAATCACAGCCAGACGTTAGAGCAGCGTAAAAAGGTTATCGCAGATGCAGCACATCAGCGTGATATCGAATATGCAGGCGGTAAGAAGGAATATACAAGCGGTACACAGGAAACAATCGATGAAAAATCTTCGCCAATTGCTAAGGAATTTTACGATTTTTATCGCACTTCCAGAGGATCTGCTAATACAACTACGCATCCGACGCTTACGAGTAATATGAAATTCATGAATTTCTATCCGTTCAATGATATTGAAACAATTTCACCGCGTCCATTACTTTTCATTACTGGTACAGAGGCTCATTCGATCGAATTCAGTAAGGACGCTTATGCAAAAGCTGCTGAACCGAAAGAATTGTATCTTGTTCCAAATGCCGGGCATGTTGATCTTTATGATCGTACAGATCTAATTCCGTTCGATAAACTCACGGAGTTTTTCAATAAATACTTGAATAAAAAATAAAGAAAATGTACCCCATAGAGTAGACAATTTAAAAAAGTCACTCTATGGGGCATTTTTATGGATTAGACATAAATTTTTTGTTTCTTATGAAAAATTTATGGTTAATTAATTTGGAATGTAAATGATTATGTTTTATTCAGTTAACATATAATTTGCGCCGTATTATAAGCACAGTGGTAAATGCGCTTATGTTATCACCGATGATACTTTTGATGATAACAGGAATTATGATATCAAAAGATGTGTTTGCATTTCTTAAAATAAGTGGTGGATTTGCGGTACGTGGGTTACATACATTTGCAGCTACATGGGGATTAGTATTTATGTCTGTACATTTTGGTATGCATTGGCAAATGCTTATTAATATGACAACAAAAATAACTGGGCATACTGATAAAAATATTATAGTAACAATTATTAAACGTCTCACAACACTTGGTATTGTGGTATATGGAATTAAATCCTTTTTGATTTGGATATCAGTTCAAAGTTATTCATGCAAACAACTTTTAGCTATTGGAATTTTGACGAGTCGACCATAGGATTTTTCTTATCTATCAATTAGGGGCATCTATATTGGAGTAACATATTACTGATTAGTTTTAATAAATAAATTTCATAACTAAAATGGCTTGACTTGGAGTGCACTCTAAGTGGTAGGCTATATATAGTATCAAAAATATAAAATATAGAAAAGAAATGATAAATACAATGAGTAATAGAAAAATTAAAACGAACCAATAAAGATTATTTTTTTAAATAAAGAATAATTTTTATGTAGTATTAAAGTATAAAGAAATATTTAACTGTTTGTAATGAACTATTTAATAAAAAGAGAGGAATTGATAAAATGAAGGTATTATTAGTAAATGGAAGCCCACATAAAGAAGGATGCACTTACACAGCATTAACAGAAGTTGCAGAAACATTGAACAAGGAAGGAATTGAAACAGAGATTTTTTGGATTGGAAATAAAGCCTTAAATGGATGTATTGCCTGCAAGGTATGTATTACTAAGAAAAAATGTGTATTTGATGATAGAGTAAATGAATTTCTTGATATAGCAGCGGACTATGATGGATTTATTTTTGGAACACCAGTACACTGGGGATCAGCAGGTGGTGCTATAACATCATTTTTAGATAGAGTATTTTATGCAGATCTTAATAGTGGAAGACAGTCGTTCTATTTAAAACCTGCGGCATGTGTCATATCAGCAAGAAGAGCAGGAACAACTGCAACATTTGATCAATTGAATAAGTATTTTGGATTAATGCAGATGCCAATTGTTTCATCACAATATTGGAATATGGTTCATGGCGCAACTCCGGAGCAAGTAAAACAGGATATAGAAGGACTTCAGATTATGAGAACTCTTGGAAGAAATATGGCATTTTTCTTAAAATGCAAGGAAGTTGGTCTTAAGAATGGTGTAGAAATGCCAGAACGAGAAACTGCTATATTTACTAATTTTATAAGATAATTTTAACATTAATATAGTAGCTAATTTTTATACGCGAACAATTATTTAAGAGGAGTGAATGATATGAAATTATTATTAAAAAAGAAAAACAGTAATAACCAAACTAAAGCTTCGGTATATATGACAAAAGATATCAGTGCAGAAGGATTAATGGCTATTTACGAAGCATTAGATCGCAATGCAACAGGAAAAGTAGCTGTCAAAATATCAAGTGGTGAACCTGGAGGTCATTATTTCCTATCTCCAAAATTGATTGCACCATTGGTTCAGTCAGTTAATGGAACAATTGTAGAATGCAATACTGCATATGGTGGAGGACGTGGAGACACAAAGGCTCATCGTCATGTTGTAGAAAGACATGGATTTACAGAGATTGCGACCGTTGACATCATGGATGCAGATGGTTCTATGAGTATCCCAGTTGTTGGAGGAAAACATCTAAAAGAAGATATGGTTGGTTCACATTTTGCAGATTATGATTTTGTAATTAACCTTGCACATTTTAAAGGTCATGCCATGGGTGGATTTGGTGGAGTTCTTAAAAATATGTCCATAGGAATTGCGTCTTCTATGGGAAAGAGTCTGATTCATAGTGCAGGTAAGGAAAAGACTGGATTTTCAATGAATACACCTCAGGATGATTTTTTAGAGTCCATGGCTGAAGCTGCAAAAGCTGTTGCCAGTTATGTGGGAGAAAACATTATTTATATCAATGTTATGAATTACTTATCTGTAGATTGTGACTGTGATTCTAATCCGGCAAAACCAGAAATGGATGACATTGGGATACTTGCTTCTTTAGATCCAGTAGCACTAGATCAAGCATGTGTTGATCTAGTATATGCAGCTCCTGATGGAAAAGCACTGATTGAGAGAATGGAGTCTAGACATGGAATTCATACAGTAGAATATGCAGAAGAAATTGGAGTTGGAACTCGTAACTATGATTTATATACAATTTAGGAATTATTGCTGCCTATGATTGAGGAACTTGCAATCCTTTTTGGAGCAAAATAAAGGAGGAATTAAAAATGGCAATTACAGACTTTTCAAAAGAGTATCATGAAAAGATGTTTCCAGGCTATGCATCAAAGTTATTAGAAACAGACCCAGAATTTGTTGAGCGATTTGATAACTTTACATTTGATGAAGTTGTAAATCAGGATGATTTGGACGATCATACTAGAATGATGGTAATTATTGCGACATTAATTGGATGTCAAGGTATCGATGAGTTCAAGGCAATGGTACCTGCTGCACTTAATTTTGGAGTAACACCAGTAGAAGTGAAAGAAATTGTATATCAGGCCGTAGCTTACCTCGGAATTGGAAGGGTACTACCATTTCTTCATGGTATTAATGATGTACTAACAGCAAGGGGTATTAAGTTACCACTTGAAGGACAGTCAAATACTACAACTGAAAATCGTTTAGAAAAAGGAGTTCAGGCACAGGTTGACATCTTTGGAGATGGAATGAAAGAATTCTATAAATCAGGACCACAGGAATCACGACACATCAATCATTGGTTAGCTGATAATTGCTTTGGTGATTATTATACACGTAGCGGCCTTGATTACAAACAGCGCGAAATGATTACTTTCTGTTTCTTATTCGCACAGGGTGGTTGTGAGTCACAACTTACAAGTCATGCTGTAGCCAATATGAAGATTGGTAATGATAAGCAGTTTTTAATTAAGATTATTTCACAGTGCCTACCGTTCATAGGTTATCCGAGAAGTCTTAATGCACTTAGCTGCGTAAATAATGCAGCTACTCAGATAGAAAAATAAAAGCTGAAGCTATTACTTGGCTTGAAGTTAACTCTAGGTAGTAGAATGATTATGTTGTAAATTTTATTGTAAAAGGAGATTATATAATATGAGTAATAAAAAGGATTTAAATAACAATGCAATTTTTCCAAAAGGAGAGCCACTTCCAGAGAAGTTTTCCAAATATTTTATTGGCCAGGCATATTTAAATATGCTTACGACTACTGGTGTACCAATTGGAAATGTAACATTTGAACCAGCATGCCGTAATAATTGGCATATTCATCATAATGGTGGTCAGATTCTTCTCGTAACAGAGGGAAGAGGATGGTATCAGGAATGGGAAAAAGAGGTACAGGAATTACATCCAGGTGATGTTGTTAACATTCCACCTGAAGTAAAGCATTGGCATGGAGCAGCAAAAGACAGTACTTTTTCACACTTGGCAGTGGAAGTACCTGCGGAAGGCGCCTCTAATGAATGGTTAGAAGCAGTTACAGATGAAGTGTACGGAAAGCTAAAATAAGTAAAACGGACAGACTATAAATTATTAACCCCATATCATTAAACTGAATCAATAAAAATGGACATTGCGAAAATACCCCCAATTGTAGAATAACAATGCTATGATCGGGGGTATTGTTATGTCAGCTGTAAAAGGAAAAAAACAATTTGCCAGATGTTTTTAAGAAAATAGAGCACCACGCAAGTGAGTGCATAAAATGTGGAGCATGTATGAAAAACTGTCCATTTGGTGTGGATATTATTAATAAAATGAATCAGGCTGTTAAACTATTTGGAAATTAAACAATTATACAAGTCACTAGAAAACTTATTATTAAAATATTGAAATATCGGAGATTGGAGGAAAGTAAAAATGACTATTACCGAAGCAAGTGAAAAATTTGACATTTCACAGGATACATTGCGTTATTATGAGCGTATTGGACTGATACCACATGTAAACCGTACGAAAAGTGGTGTTAGGGATTATACAGAAGAGTCCTATGAATGGATTGAACTCGCAAAATGCATGCGGTTGGCTGGAGTGCCAATAGAAACCTTGATTGAGTATTGTGCACTAACGCAGCAAGGAGACTCGACCATATTATCCAGAAAAGAACTTTTAGTAGAAGTTCATAAGAAGCTTATGAATAAAATGGAAAATATGACAAAAACGTTAGAAAGACTGAATTATAAAATAGACAGATATGAAAAGGCAGAAGTGACAGGCGTTTTGTCTTGGGATAAGTAGAATAATGATTTGTAATAGGATTAGAATCTCCATACTCTTAAAATATAGAGTATGGAGATTTTATTTATAACTTGATTATTATTAATTATTTTGAAATACTTACTTAAGTAATAATTACCTAAGTAAGTATTTAGAAACAAAAAAGAGGCAATAAATGATATTGATAAAGAAGAACTAGATATTTTTAATCAAGTTTTAGAAAAGATGATGAAGAACTTACAGTACGAAGAAGGTTTATTTATGTTTAAAAAGTCGTTTAAAAATGATAAAGAAAGTCCTATATCTTTGTTAAAGATATTAAAGCAAGCATTTGAAATTAATAAAAAACCTTTTCCATGGTTAAAAGCAATTAGTGCTGCTATATGTGTAGGAGTTCCAGTAAGTATTGGACTCGTAGAAGGACAACTACATTTAGGGTTAGTGGGTGGAATTGGGGGATTATGCCGTAGCAGCATTTTTTTCTTTAGAACACATTAGTTATTTACTTGACATGGATTGCACAACAAAGGTATATTTCAACTTATCAGATAAAAATTTAGCAGAGGTGTTACTTGCCTTTGAAAAAATGGCAATGGCCATTGAATAAAAACAGGTTATACAGTTTAAAAAAATTCCTATTATGAATGAAATACCAAAAATTTGTGAAGAAATTAATATTCTTCAAGAATCTTTGAGTATAGAAGTTACAAGTATTAATTTAGAAGGTTGAAACAACCTTCTAAATTAAACTACATTATTTGGAGTTTAACAGTTCATCACCAAATCTTTCTTTCAGATACTGCATTATTATGGCTTCGCTTTTTTTTAGTCCAAGTTTACTTGTATTTATTGTCAAGTCATAAGTGCATGCATTATACATATCCATCCCTGTAAACACTTTGTAATATTTTAATCTTTGTTTATCAGTTTTTTCGAGTAATTGCAGTACTTTATCTCCTGATATATTATTTAATTGCTGAGTACGTTTTTTACGGAAATCCAAATCGGCATGCAAAAAAATGCTTATGTGTCTTGGATGGTTACGAAGAAGATAAGATGCTGCTCTTCCTATTATTACTACTGACTTTTCATTTGCAACTTTTATAATAACATTTGCTTGTGCCTTATGTGCTTTATCGTCTCTAATTATTTCTACCTCTGGATAATATCCAAAGGCCCCAGTAGAGTATGATAATACATTCTTCAATATACCACCTTGCTTTTCATCAGAAGATTCTATCTCCTCAATAGAAGCATGCAAGTCTTTTGCTGCGTCTCTAACTATCTCCTTATCATAATATGAAAAATTCAAATTTTCAGTTAGTCTTTTGCCTAAATATTTTCCGCCGCTTCCAATTTGACGGTCGATTGTTATAACAATATTTGATTTATTCATGTTTATTCCCCCTCTATAAGCTTAAAAATATCTTTTTTATTTAGTTTACGGCAATGAGTCGTTTATTTGATATGTCTAACTAACCATTAATGATTTATATATATATTTTCTCTAGTCTATGATTTAAAACTGATTATTATCTGTTTTTGATTATTTGATTTTTTAAACAATTACACAACATCTTAAATCTTCGCCTTATTTATATTTTCTCTTAAAGCAATGGATAAACAGAATCCAATTAAAACAAATCCTGATAGTGCTAATGTTGCAGTACTAAAGCCAGTAGCAGAAGCCACTTGCGCTGTAGCTTGGTTGCTTAGGGCTTTTAGCTGTGAAGCTGACATAATACCTATAAATAATGAAGAACCAATTGCAGCTGCTAGCTGTTGGAGTGTATTCATTATAGCTATCCCATGTGGATAACATTCTTTTGGTAATGAACTAAGAGCAGTTGTTTGAGACGGTGACAGTGTAACTCCAATTCCGATTTCTACTATTATAAATAAAATAATGATACTTATAACAGATGTATGAACATTTGAACGAGATAATATAAATAATGGTACAAGAATTATAGCAAATCCTACTGGTAGTAAAGTTTTTCCTCCTAGCTTATCGTAAATTTTTCCACCTATAGGAGTTATAAATCCACTTATAAGTGTTGCTGGAAGTAATACCATTGCAGCTATAAAAGTGCTTTTTTTAAGTGCACCTTGAAGAAACATTGGCAACATTACAGCCATAGTAAATACTGTCATCATTGAAATCATAACAAGTAATGTTCCTATTGAAAATGCTCTATATTTAAATGTACGTATGTCTAACATTGGTTCCTTTAAAGATAATTGTCGTTTAACAAATAAAATTAAAGATATTAATCCGATAATAAAAATTAAAGCAACTATTTTAAGATTTTTGCCTTGTTCACTAATACCACTTATACCATATATAAATCCACCAAACCCTATAGTTGATAATATAATTGATATAAAATCAATCTTAGGTTTTGCAAGTTGCGTTTCAATATTTAAATAAATTGAACCTAAAATCACAGCTACAATTATAATTGGAATTAGTATATAAAATAAGGCGTGCCAAGTAAAAGATTGTAATACAATTCCTGCAACTGTTGGTCCAGCAGCTGGTCCAAGGGTAATTGCAGCACTGCATAGGCCCATTACTGAACCGCGATTTTGTGGTGATGTTACTGCTAATACTGTATTCATCATAATAGGAATTATCATTCCAGTTCCTGCTGCTTGTAGGATTCTTGATATAAGTAACATTACAAATGATCCTGAACAAGCTGCACATATTGTTCCAACTAAAAGTATTGTCATAGCTACTAAAAATAACTTCTTAGTTTTAAATGTTTGAATTAAAAAAGCTGTAACTGGTACTAGAACTGCTACAACTATCATATATGCAGTAATTATCCATTGGATTTTTCCTGCTGTAACATTCATTTCAACCATTAGAGATGATAAAGCGACATTTAATATAGTTTCATTAAAAGTGGATATAAATCCACTAAACACCAATACTGCTATTATTGATTTTACATTAAGATTTGTTATAGATTTTTTTGTTTCCATTAAAAGTTTCCCTCCTGTATAAAACTGGTCTAGATAATAATTGTTAAAATTAGAACTGTTTTTAATATATGGAAACAGTTCTTGTCTATTGGCTTTCTTCATTAAATATTATAGACACAAAAAGATCTATTCTTTTTCATTTATATGTATACATTTTTTTAAAAGCTCCTCCTTGGTTTTACTTAAATCAAAAAAACGCTGTACCGACGATATTGATATGACCGTCAGGTACAGCGCTCTAGTAGTATAGCACAATATTTTTATTTATGTAATAACATAAATTTTATTTTTTTTATATAAAATAGGTTTTGTTAATTATAAGATAATAAATGGTTAATATAATAGGGATAGAAAAACGTTGTGTCGTGAAAATAATCTCATTTTTAATGGTTACTTAAAAATTTTTCTAAGTTTATTATAGTTTGTTCATATATACCAAAGCCTATTTTACATTTTTCATTGAAAGCTTCTACAGTATAACTAAGCTTATACGTAGTGGTCTTGAGTACAAACAACGCGAAATGATTACTTTTGCTTCTTATCTGCACAGGGTGGTTGTGAGTCACAACTTACAAGCCATGCGTCAGCCAATATGATGATAGGTAATGATAAGAAGTTCTTAATTAAGATTATTTCACAGTGCCTACCGTTCATAGGCAATCCAAGAAGTCTTAATGCACTTAGCATGAAGGACGTCTAGGTTCTATTTATTTTATGTCCAGAATGTGATGCAAATATGAAAATAATTATTGACCGATCGTTCTCGAAATGTTATTATTGCATTTATAAGGAGTGGTATTAATGGGTCGAAGCAGGGAATTTGATGAAAATGTAGTACTCCAGAAAGCAATGGAATTATTTTGGGAAAAAGGCTATGAAAAGACATCTCTGAGCGATCTAGTAGAGCACATGGGAATCCATCGCAGAAGTTTATATGATACCTTCGGTGATAAGCATACCTTATTTTTAAAAACTATAGATTGTTATGAAGAATTAATAAAAAACAAAATACAAATTGGAACAATACATGCTGAAACGGCAAAACAAGCGGTGCAATTTATCTTTGATTTTATGATTGAAGGATACGAGGATAGACCATGGGGATGCTTAATTGTAAACTCAGCAACTGAGATGGCTCTCCGGGATAAAGAGGTAGATGAAAAGACGGAAAAGGCATTTATGCAAACGGAGCATTTTCTTGCGGATCTTGTTCGCAAAGGACAGCAAACAGGTGAATTTTCCTGTAATTATGATGCTGAAGTTCTGTCAGAAATCTTGCAAAATACTTTGCTTGGAATTCGTGTACTTGTAAGAACCTCAGCGAGCAAAGAAAAAATGCATCGTATAGCGGATTTTTTTGTAAATTTGTTAAAAAAATAAAAATTTTTCAACGAATTAGAATGAACGTTCTCAAGAAATTGCTCTCAGATCTTTTGCAAATGCCTTCTTGCCTTTATGTGGTAATATTTCATGCTTGATCTCAATTGGTGGATTATACAACGTTTGTTGTTTTGGTACAGCATATCCTTGTGTACAATATATATAATAAATGGCATGTCAAGAAAACTCTGAAATATCAGAGACCTTGATGTGCCATTTTTAATAAGTTGTATTGCTTGATTTCCAGTTAACTTTTTGCCAACTATAGACTTCCGACCGTTAGTTTAAGACATTCCTTCCACTGCTCAAGCTATATGCCTTAAAATTCTCTACAATATTACCACCGCAAATTGGACATTTACCTATGAGGTTTCTTGCATCAATTTTTTTTATTACAACATCTTACATTGTCACCCCATTCACACATACTGTCTAGAATCGGTATTAGCGACTTGCCGCGCTCAGTTAGGCTGTATTCCACCTTTGGAGGAATCTGTGGATATTCCTCCCGATGGATCAAGTGATCTGCTTCCAATCCTTTTAGCATTACACTCAAAGTTTTATACGAAATTGTATTGATGTACTTTTTCAGCTCATTGAACCTCACTACCTCGAACTCCATGAGACAATAGAGAATCACCATTTTATATTTGCCGTTGATAAGGGACAATGTATAGCTGAATCCTGTTTTCTCAAGATCAGCATCTGCAATACATGCTATGCCCATCTTTTGCACTCTCCTTTTGGTAAGTATTAAACGCTTTTGTTAGTATCGCACATAGATGTGCGTACTTGATTGATTTCCTATTTGCAATATAATCGTAGTAGATAAAAACATTGTTGTCAATCAAATCTAACTTTCTGACAACGGTGCCGTGATTTGTGATTCCGGCGACGACATACAAGTTGGAAAAATCATGCAGGCGGTTTTGGGTGAATATGAAATTGCCAACAACATCTAATCAGATAACCTGGATCAATGATCCTTATTATAATAAATTATTAAAAAGGAGTCTTTTATCATGAGAAACAATATTAGCGATTACGAAGCAGTTGAAAAGGTAGCAAGAAAGTTTGCCGAAGCTGTTGCCACAGGTAAAAGTGAAATCTGCAAACCGTATTTCTATGACGAAGCCGTAATGTTCGGCTATCTGGACGGCAGACTGGAGCACGGCGGTATCCAAAATCTCTACGACAACCTAGATAATGCAGGTTCTGATCCGAAATATGTTTATCGTGTTGACGTTCTCACCATTGAGGAAACCGTAGCCATCGTACAGGTTATCGAGGATAACTGGGGCGGACACAACTTCACTGATTATTTGATGATGATGAAGATGGAGGACGGCTGGAAGGTCGTAGCTAAGGTTTACAACCAGAATTCCAACACAATCAAAAAGTAATTTTGAGGCAAGGTGATTAGGTTGAAACATCCAGCCACTTTTTCTAAACAATTAAAACAAAAAAGGAGATAAAACATGAGAAAAAGAATTATAATTATTACCGGCAGTCCCCGGAAAACAGGAAACAGCTTTGCAATGACTGAGGCTTTTATTAAAGCTGCCGAGGCAAAAGGCCACACCATCACTCGCTTTGATGCGGCTGGAATGACCTTAGGAGGCTGTCACGCCTGCGAAACTTGCTTCAAGACTGGAAAGCCATGCAGCTTTGATGATGACTTTAACAAAATGGCTCCGGCAATTGAAGAAGCGGACGCAATCGTGTTTACCATGCCGGTTTACTGGTATTCTATGCCTTCGCAGATAAAAGCCGCAATTGACAAGCTATTCTGCTTTGTAGTTGGCGGTAAGAATATCGCTGGAAAGGAGTGCGCTCTGATCACCTGTTGTGAGGAAGATGATATATCTGTAATGGACGGTGTTCGAATTCCTTACGAGCGTACCGCGGCTTTGCTAAAATGGAAATCTGTCGGCGAAGTGCTGGTTCCCAATGTTCTCAATCCTGGCGATATTGATAAAACTGATGGTATAAAAAAGGCGGTGGCGCTGGCCGATTTATTTTAAGGAGATTTTAAATATGAGTAAAAAAATTATTATTCTGAATGGTAGCCCAAGACCAAAGGGCAACACTTCCACATTAATTTAGGCATTTACAAAAGGTGCAGAGGAAGGCAGAAAGCTGGGCGTTACGATTGATTAAAACAAAATAAAGGAATAAGAAATTTTAGGAGGTATTTTTATGAGCACTGTAAAAGTGTTACTTATCAATGGCAGTCCAAACGAGCATGGATGTACCTACACAGCGCTTTCGGAAATTGCAGATACGCTTGATAAACACGATATTGAAACTGAAATCTTGTATTTGGGTAAGAAACCTATTGCAGGTTGTATTGCCTGCATGAAATGCGTTCAAACAGGCAAATGTGTGTTTGACGATCAAGTCAATAGCGTATTGACTGTACTGGACGATATTGATGCGATTGTCGTTGGATCACCCGTATATTATGCAGGAGCGACCGGACAACTCACATCTTTTTTAAATCGCATGTTCTTTTGTAGTGAACCCCGTATGGCTGGAAAACTTGGCGCATCTGTTGTATCCTGCCGTCGAGGTGGTGCATCAGCAGCATTTGATCAACTGAATAAATACTTCACGATCTGCAATATGCCTATTGTGTCCTCTCAGTATTGGAATCAGGTACATGGTTTCACCCCTGATGATGTGCGCAAGGACGAGGAAGGCTTACAGACCATGCGAACACTCGGTGAAAATATGGCGTGGCTCTTAAAAAACATTGAAGTAGGACGCAAAAACGGTGTTACCGCACCAAAGTATGAGCCACGTATGAAAACACACTTTATTCGTTAACAGTTTTGAGTAACAACACAAAAGCAAAGGATACTCACATTTAGAAATATATCACATACTTTCTTGGACGAATTGATATTCATAATAAAGGCAAATACAGTAGGAACGAAAAATGTGTGAATTTAACTGGATAATTTATTCAATTTGCGAAAATAAAACTCGTATACAAGTAAGGGTCGACACTCTACTTGTAAATTTTTCTCTACTGCCTGAAAAAGAAAGCGATTCAATAACAAAAAAATGGCATTGGGAAAATGAAAACGGCTCATTGAGCATTATAAATCTTGCTTAGCCAGTAGGGATTTGCAAAAGAAGATATTGAAAATATCAGCCGAAGTAAGAGGGGAGTGTATCTGTAATGGGTACATTCTTTTTGCTTTATATGGGACTATAAAACTTTGTAATTGTGAATAACTTTGAGTTAAGACGAAAAGGCAGGCTTTTCAAAATTTTTTATAAAACCGCTTGACTTGGAGTTCACTCCAGATGATAAACTATTACAATATATTGTGCGGAAAGCCCACTCCTTTAGGTGTGGGATGGATAGCATAATGCATAAATATTTATCTGAAATGTATGTATAAAAGAGTTTAAACATACACATAATAGGATATAATGATATTATGGAAAATAAGTATAGAAGAACTAAAACAACAGTTTCTTTAATTAATTATCATTTTATATTTTGCCCAAGATATAGAAGGAAAATATTTTTAATACCTAATGGAGAAGAAAGATTTAAGTGTTTGGTCAAAGATGTATGTAAGGAGATAGAAATTGAAATTATTGCAATAGAATGTAATAAGGATCATACACATATGTTTTTAAATTGTCTTCCCAAATTAGGACCGTCGGATATTATGCAAAAAATAAAAGGTGCAACAAGTAAAGGTTTGAGAGCAGAATTTCAAGAATTAAATAAAATGCCTAGTCTATGGACAAGAAGTTATTTTGTATCCACGGCTGGAAATGTAAATAGTGAAACAGTAAAAAAATATGTAGATAATCAAAAGACAAGATATTAAGAAGGGGGTGAATGCTGCGTCAAATTATATTTTAACTTTAAAATTAAACACAGAAAAATATCAGGAAGACATATTAAATAAAAGATTAGAAATAAGTAGAAGTATTTATAATAGTTGTTTAGGCGAATTGTTTAAAAGATATAACCATATGAGAGAATCGAAAGAATATGAGAAAATAATAAATATGGTTAAAGGGAAAGAACGGAATAAAAAATTTAATGAATTAAACAAGAGATATGATTTGACAGAGTATTCTTTCCATAAATATGTAAAATGTATACAGAAATATTTTAAAGATAATATAGATAGTTTCACTGCTCAAAAGATAGCTTGTAGGTGTTTTAGTGCTTTTCAAAAATTAATGCTCCATCAATCAAATAGAATTTATTTTAAAAAGTATGGTGAAATGAATAGTGTTGAGGGAAAATCCAATAAAACTGGGATTAGGTTTATAGACAATAAATTAAGATGGAATGGATTAGATATAAATGTGATTATAAATAAAAACGATGAATACGCACAAGTTTCATTATTAAATAAAACTAAATATTGTAGAGTGGTAAGAAAATTAATTCGTGGTAAATATAAATATTATGTTCAATTAATACTAGAAGGAATTCCACCAATTAAGTATAATAAAGAAACCGGTGAGGTTAGAAATAAAATAGGTGACGGAAATGTTGGTATAGATATTGGTACAAGAACAATTGCAATATCAAGTAAAAACGAAGTTAAGTTATTAGAATTATGTCCTGAGATAGAAAATATAGAACATGAAAAAAATATATTACTCAGAAAATTAGATAGACAAAGAAGAAGTAATAACCCTAATAATTATAATGAGAACGGGACTATAAAAAAGGGAATTATGACTAATTTAAAGAAAATAAAATTGACATGGATTAAGTCAAATAAATATATCAAAACTCAAAATGAATTAAGAGAAGTTCAGAGAAAACAAGCCTCTATAAGGAAACAATCTCATGAGAAGTTAGCTAATTATATTATAAGTTTAGGAGATAGAATATTAGTTGAAACTATGAATTATAAAGGACTTCAATCAAGGTCAAAAGAAACTACTGTTAACACAAAAGGTAAATTTAACAAGAAAAAGCGATTTGGCAAGAGTTTAGCAAATAAAGCACCATCAATGTTTTTAACAATACTGGATAATAAACTAGAATGGCGGAATACAAAGTTAACCAAGATCAATACTTATAAAGTAAAAGCATCCCAATATAATCATATAGAAGATAAATATATAAAAAAGAAATTATCTGGAAGATGGAATGATTTTGGAGAACTTAAAATACAGAGAGATTTGTATTCAAGCTTTTTAATAATGAATGTAAAAGATAATTTAGAAGAAATAGACAAAGAATTATGTTTTAAGCAGTTCGATAATTTTAGAAAACTTCATGATAAAGAAATATTGAAAATACAGAGTAGTAGTATTAATTTGATAAGCAGTATGGGTATTTAGAAGCAAATAAAAGGTTTTGATATGAGCCTTGACTATCGCTAATTCATTCATTAGAGTAATTGGTAGTAAAAGTTTTAGAGAAATTAATGAGTTCTTATATGTGTAATTTATTAGCTCCTTAATAGATGAGAGTATTTGAGAAGTTAACGTATCTAAGAACCCCACACCTTGAGGTGTGGGAGTATCAGAAGGCGTTGGATCTGTATGAACAATAACATTTTATTATTATACATATCAAATATATACCTTATGATTACGGCAATATCCATTCCGTTCCTTGCACTATATAATGTGGGAGCTGTAATTTTCCGTACTATGGGTAATTCCAAACTGGTCAATGATTAAAAAAATGTTAAGTAGTGGTGTTGCATTTGGTGTGGATATTATTAATAAAATGAAACAGGCTGTTAAACTATTTGGCAATTAGACAATTATACAAGTCACCAAATTGAGTAGTTACGAATAGAAGAGTGGAGGAAAGCAAAAATGACTATTACCCAAGTAAGTAAAAGATTTGACCTTTCTCAGGATACATTGCGTTATTATGAGCGTATCGGACTGATACCACAGGTAAACCGTACGAAAAGTGGTATCAGGGATTATACAGAAGAATCCTGCAAATGGATTGAACTTGCAAAATGCATGCGTTTAGCTGGAGTGCCAATAGAAGCCCTTATTGAATATTGTGTGCTTACACAGCAAGGAGATTTGACAGTAACAGCCAGAAAAGAACTTTTAGTAGAAGAACGCAGAAAACTTATGGAAAAAATGGCGAATATGGCAAAAACGTTAGATAGACTGAATTATAAAATAGACAGATATGAAAAGGCAGAAGTGACAGGCATTTTATCTTGGGATAAGTAGAATAAAGATTTGTAACAGGATTAGAATCTCCGTACTCTTAAAATAGAGAGTACGGAGATTTTTTTGATAATAATTGCTTGGATGCAATTATGGTATTATAATAAACACACAGAGATAAAAACACATTCCGGTAGGTAGTTCGGCAGCAACATTCATAAACAACGAGAAGCAGAGAAAGAATACCGATTTGGACTGAAATAATAGAAAAGAGGTTTGTTATGATAAATATTTTAGTTCTAGAGGATGATGAAAAACTGAATTATATTGTATGTTTATATTTAAATGACAATGGCTATCATGCCATCAGTTGTAAGAATGCTATGGAGGCATTTGATAAGATGATGGATGAAACAGTTAGCATTATTATTTCAGATATTATGATGCCGGAAATGGATGGATTTGAGTTTGCAGAGGAAATTCGCAGGCATAACAAAACGATTCCGATTTTATTTATGACGGCAAGAGATGATATTACTTCTAAGAAAAAAGGGTATCATATTGGAATAGATGATTATATGGTAAAACCCATTGAGATGGATGAATTGATTTTGCGAGTGTCGGCACTTTTAAGACGTGCAAGCATTGCAAATGAGAGAAAGTTGGAAGTTGGTTCTTTACTTTTAAATGAAGATGAGACGTCTGCATATGTGAACGGAATTGAAGTAGCACTTACTGTACGTGAATTTAATATTCTTTTTAAATTGTTATCCTATCCCAAGAGAACTTTTACAAGAAATCAGTTGATGGATGAGTTTTGGGGATTTGATAGTGAAAGCACACCTCGGACAGTTGATGTGTCCATAACAAAAATTAGAGATAAAATTTCAGATTGCAGTAATGTTGAAATTGTCACAGTTCGAGGCCTTGGGTATAAGGTAGTGATTAAGGAATGAAGGTGGAATATGAAGAACAAAAGGATAATAGGATTAATTCAAGACGTTCATTTGTAAAAGAATATCTGATTGTTTTTGCGGTGGTTTTGTGGTGTTGTTCTGGTTCAGTATTGATATTTAATGCACAGATGCAGCAAAATGCAGATCCATGGTTTATGGTTCTTATAGGTAGTTCCTATGTATTATTTATAGGAGTGGTTGTTTATGTTGGGATAAAAATTTTAATTCGTAGTAGTTTTACAAAGCCAATACATGAAATAAGAAAAGTTGCAAGAAAGGTTGCAGAGGGGGATTTTACCGTTAGGGTACATTCACAACGTAAAGATGATAAGAAAGATGAAGTAGAGATATTGATAGATGATTTTAATAAAATGATAGAGGAACTCGCAAGCATAGAAACTTTGAAAGGAGATTTTATAACAAATATATCTCATGAGATTAAGACTCCGCTTGCAGTAATACAAAATTATGCCTCGGTTATGAAGAAAGAATCATTGCCAATAGATAAACGGATGGAATACACAGATACCATATTGGTAGCATCTAAAAAACTTTCTACATTAGTAACTACAGTTCTTAAATTAAATAAATTGGATAATCAGGAAATCATTAAGAAAAATACATATTCATTGGATGAGCAATTACGATGCAGCATTCTTGCATTAGAAGAAAAATTTGAAGAAAAGGATGTTATGCTTGATGTGGAATTAGATGAAGTAATGATTACGACAGATGAGAATTTAATGGAAATGGTATGGAATAATTTATTGACAAATTCAATTAAGTTCACAGAATCTAAAGGAACAGTAAGAATAAAACTTAAAAAGGAAAATGGCAAAATAATTGTATCAATAAGTGATACTGGATGCGGAATGAGTAAGAAAACCGTTGAGCATGTGTTTGATAGGTTTTACCAAGGGGATACTTCTCATTCGTCAATTGGAAATGGACTGGGGCTATCCTTAGTAAAACGTATTATAGACTTAGTGGAAGGGAAAATTAATGTTGACAGCGAGTGCGGTAAAGGCACAGAATTTACAGTAATACTTACAGAAAATTAAACATAGATATTTGCATAAGAAAGAAAAGCTCTCACATTTAGAACTGTGAGAGTTTTTATTTATTTATTTATTTATTTATTATTATGTGGGTATAACTATAAATTTACTTGAAAAAAGGGGAAATAATCATTTTAACAAAACTTTAACAATATATTAACGTTCGGGAATATTTGAGGGTTAATATACAGATATGAAGTGAAACAGAAAAATGAAAGGAGAAAATAATAATGGCTGAAAACAATACACGTAATAAATTTATAATGAATGAGTATATTGATGTCAATGTAAATCAGAATCTTGTGCAACTTTGTAGTGATTGTTATAAGGAGTTAGGATGGAACATAATAAATACAAGTAGCGCAGTAAATTCGGTTTCAATTAAAATGCAGCGTGACCGTAAAATCAAGAATCGTGTTGCGTTATGTGATTTACAGAGAAAATGTGAGGAAGCATTTACCTCTATAGAAAAGTTGGAAAGAACGAAAACAAGTAAAGCAATGCTAATATCACTAGGAATAGGAATTATTGGAACGGCTTTTATGGCTGGTTCAGTGTTTGCTTATTTGGCATCAATGGTTCTGTTCTCCATTATTTTGGCGATTCCAGCATTTATCGGATGGACACTTCCATATTTTTTTTATAAGAAAATATATAAGGAAACAGGTACAAAAGTAAATGTAATGATTGAGCATAATTATGATACGATTTATGATTTATGTAAAAAGGCAAGTCATTTATTATAAAAGCTAAAGTCATAACTTTAGTGAAATATGTACATCAGTATAAAGAATTTACATTTTAACATAACTTTAACGAAATATTAACGTTGCAGAACATTTTTAACCTATTATATATTTATTAGATAAACAAAAACCTAAAAATATTATAGATAAAGTGAGGGGTAAATATTATGAAAGATGTATGTGTAATCACTGGTGGCGGAAGTGGAATGGGATTTGCAGCAGCTAAACTGGCGGGAAAAGATCATTATATAATTATTTCAGGAAGAACTATTGAAAAATTAAAATCAGCAGTTGATGAGTTAAAAGCAGAAGGAATTGAGGCAGAAGCTTTTGCTTGTGATGTATCAGATTTTGAATCGGTTACAAGATTGGCTGAGCGTGCGGCTGAAGTTGGAAAAATTGCTGCTGTCATTCATTCAGCAGGGTTATCACCGCATATGGGTGATGCACAAAAGATTATGGAAGTTAATGCACTTGGAACTATTAATGTGAATGAGGTTTTTAGTTCTAAAATGGGAAAAAAAACCTGTATTCTGGATATTGCATCTACTTCGGGATATATGTTGCCAGAGGAGACTTTACCTGTATCAAATTATGAATTAAGTTTTACAGATAAAAATCAATTTATAAAAAAAATGGTAGACTCAGTAAAGCATTTTCCAGAAGATATGCATGCAAATATTGCGTATCCCATATCTAAAAATTTCGTGATCTGGTATGCAAAGAAATGTGCAGCATTATATGGAGATAAAGGAATCCGTGTTGTATCAGTATCTCCAGGAAATATTGAGACACCGATGGGAAAATTAGAATCTGAAGAAGCAGATAAATTAACAAAGTTGTGTGCAATTAAACGATTTGGCTATGCCCAGGAAGTTGCATATTTAATTAATTCTTGTATTGATAAAAGAAATGGATTTTTAACGGGTACGGACATACTTTGTGATGGAGGATTAATATCTAGTATGAAATCAATGAAAAAGTAATAATAAGAATTTACCTGCGTAAAGAAGAGTAAACAAGTAAAGCGTAAACAAATCTTATATAAATATTAAAGGAGGAATAATAATGAAACTTAAAGAAAAAATTGCAATAGTAACAGGAGCTGCTTCGGGGATGGGAAGGTCCATTGCCATTCTATATGCTCAGGAAGGAGCAAAAGTGGTGGTATCTGATATTGATTTAGAAGGTGCAAAAGCAACTGTAGCTGAGATTGAGGCAAATGGTGGATCTGCTATGGCAGTATTAACCAATGTAACCAAAGAAAAAGACATACAAAACCTAATTGATACTACCGTTAAAATTTATGGCACAGTTGATATCCTAGTCAATAATGCCGGTATAATGGACAATATGGCAGGGGCGGCGGATGTTACAGATGAACTATGGGATAGAATATTTGCAGTTAATACTACTTCAGTGATGAGAGCTACCAGAAAAGTGTTGCCGATATTTTTGACTAAAGGTACTGGGGTAATTATCAATATAGCTTCAGTAGGGGGACTTCGTGGAAGTACAGCTGGTGCCGCATATACTGCCTCCAAACATGCAGTAGTAGGCTTTACCAAGAATACAGGATTTCAATATGCAAAAGAAGGCATCCGATGTAATGCCATAGCTCCAGGTCCAATAAAAACCAATATCAGTGCATCTATGGGAAATGTTAATCAGCGGGGTGCAGCAATATGTAGAACTGGTATGAGTACAATTTGCCGACTGGGTGAACCGGAGGAAATAGCCGGAGTTGCACTGTTCCTGGCAACAGACGATTCCAAATTTGTTAACGGTCAAGTTTTGGCTGTCGATGGAGGCTGGACTGCTTATTAATAATTGTATTATTATTTTTCTTGGAAATAGGCCTAACTTATTATATAAATACAAATACAAAAAAATGTTAGATAAAGGGGATAATTATTATGAGTGATGTTATAAAAAAAGTTGAAGAGGTATGGGAAAAAGCAGTGGATACAAATGTAAATGCATGGAACAAAGTTGAGGATTTTTTTGTAAACGGTAATGGAAATCTAGCAAAACATTTTACTAATGATGAGGAGAATGTTTCCGAAGAAAAGGACAAAGAATAGGAGAACGTTTATGAGTAAATATAACATCCACAGTGACTTTAAAAAATATGAAAATACGAAACTCCCTTTATATCCATTGCTACTGCCACTTATAAATACACTTATAAATAGCAGTGTTAATAAAATAAAACCTGCTGAGGGTGTGAGTGCAACAAAAAAGAAGATTACAGGATATCAAAATGGAACAATTGAGCTAACAATTTATGAACCAAAGGAAATTGAAAAAAACGCTCCTTGTCTTATCTATTTACACGGAGGAGCGTTTGCCCTAAAAGCAGCACCCTATCATAAGAACTTAGTTTGTGAGTATGCCTTAAAGACACCTTGTAAAGTGATTTTCGTTGATTACAGATTGGCACCTAAATATGCTTTCCCTTTTGGTGTTGAGGATTGCTATGCTGCATTTGAATGGGTTTGTAAAAATGTAGAAGTACTTGGCATTGATAAAAACAGAATAGCTATTGGCGGAGATAGCGCAGGTGGTGGGCTTGCTGCTGCTGTGAATCTAATGGCTCGGGATAGAAAAGCTCCTAGTATTTGTTTTCAAATGCTCATTTATCCGGTAACAGATGCAAGACAGATTACTGAATCTATTAAAAATTATAAAGACACTCCTATGTGGAATTCCAAACTTAATGAAAAAATGTGGAAACTTTACCTAAAGGATGAAGTACATATCAATAGAGAATATGCATCTCCTATGGAGGCAACTTCTTTAGAAAATTTGCCCGATTCCTATATTGAAGTTTCAGAGTTCGACTGTTTACGGGACGAAGGAATAAACTTTGCTGAAGCCTTGCAGAAAAATGGTATTCATGTTGAACTGCATAAGACAATAGGGACAGTTCATGGTTTCGATATTGCAGAAAAAAGTGAAATTGTGCATCAAAGTGTAGAGAGAAGAATAGAGGCCTTGAAGAAAGGATTCAATCCCGTAGATAATTCATATAATTTATCCACAAGGTAACGGATTTAATATGAGGTTATGATAAGGGATATATGACTTTCGTGCACAAATATTACATATAACTTTGAAAGGGAGGAATAATCATGAAAAAAATACGTTCAGGACAAGCTTATTTATACAGGGATGGTGGAATTCGTAGTACAGTCTTTGATATCCGTATGAAAGACAAAGTCAGAGGAGATCTTTTAAGGAGAGCGCTTGATAAAGCCATGGAGAGGTATCCGTATCTTACAAGTAAGTTGGTTGAAAAAAATGGAGATTATTATATAGCACATAATCTGTTACCTGTTATTTTAGCGAAAACTGACAAATTTCGTGCGTTGGGAAGTATGAAGGTTAATTACAATCTTATTGATGTGACCTATAAAGATAAAAAAATCTGTGTTGCTTTTCATCATGCACTTTGTGATGGTCGTGGAATAATGCCATTTATTAAGACTTTGCTATATTATTATTGCTGCGCGAAATATAACAAGACATTTGATGCAACTGGAATTAGACTTGCTGGAGAAACACTTCTTGCTGGTGAGACAATGGAACCTTTTGGAGATTCAAAATATGATATAGGTAATATTCCAATGCCTGAAGTTGTTAAAGATGGGTATGCACTTCCTGAAAATGCAAATGAGGTCAGTAATTATTATCGCTATGAGATTAACATTAATCGTGACAAATTCATGGCATTTGCAAAAGAGAATAATGCTACACCAGCGATCTTAGTTGCACTGCTTGCATCAAAGTCTATTAAGAAGCTTCATCCGGGTGTAGATAAACCTATTGTATGTAGCATGGCAAGTGATATGAGAAAAGAACTTGGACTTGAAAATACACATAAGAATTGCGTTAGCAGTTTATATTTGCCGTATACTGAAGCTGCTGAAAAACTGTCTCTTAATGAGCAAGCAACAATGTATAGGAATATTATAAAGCAGCAGAGACAGTCAGATGTAGTTAAAAGTGCAGCTAATAATCAGATTGGATTGAGCGATAAGCTTGACCAGCTAGAAACTTTGTCAGAAAAAAAACAGATGCTGTCATTCTTTAATGATTTTTGTATCAATACATTTGTTATTAGCTATGCTGGTCAATTACAGCTTGGAGAATGTGAAAAATACGTTGATTCGATGCATTTATACAGTAGTGGTACAAAAGGTCTCATTTTGAATATGTTGTCTGCAGGAGATTATATTACAGTTGATTTATTACAAAGCTTTGAGTCAGAGCAATTCGCGAGTGAATTTATGCACTCATTAGAAGAAATTGGACTTGAATATAACTCATCACAGCGAATTGATTTTAAAACAACCCAAGATAAGACTTTTGTTACAGGAGGAAGGCAGGCTGAGAAGTATTACGGAAAATTTGAAAACTAAGTAACAAAAGAAGATAATAAAATATTTGAGGTTTAGATGTACTGGAAAATTTCATATATAGTGAAACAATATAACAAAAACTAATTATCATAGATTTAAGATACTAATATAAAACAAAAAGGATGGATGAAAAATGTCAAATGCGTTATTTATAAGTATGTTCGGTACAGGGCACGTTAACCCTACTATAGGTTTAGTCAAAGAATTAATGAATAGAGGGGAGCAGGTTACATATATTTCAGGTGAGGAATTTAGAGGGAAAATAGAAAAGACAGGAGCTAGATTCAAAGGTCTTAAGAATTCAGCAAATTTTGAGGATAGTAAGCAACCAATGGAGACCCTCGCTAGGTTAGAAAAAATGTTTGAAGAAATACTTGAAATTGTAGTTACTACAAAGGAAAAATTCGATTATATTATTTATGATGCAGTCTTTATTATAGGTAATGAATTGGGGAGAGTGTTAAAAATACCTACAATTTGTTCTATTACCACTTTTGCAACTAACGAAAATACAAATATTTTTTCGGATTTATTTAGGCAAGTAGGACCTATAATACAACCTATTTTAAATAGTTCAGTTTACATAAATTTTGTTAAGAATTTACAAGAGAAATATGATATAAAGTTTCCTAGTATAACGACTGCAGTTGGTGGCACAGGTACTATTAATATTGTATATACATCTAAGTATCTTCAAATTTGTGGTGAAAGTTTTGATGAAAGTTTTAAGTTTATTGGACCATCAATAGCAGACAGAAAGGAAAATATGAGCCTTTCTCTAGAAACTAATGATAAGAAAGTTATTTATATAGCTTTAGGTACAATATTTAATAATTCTATTGAGTTTTATGAAAGTTGCTTTAAGGCTTTTGGTGATATGGATGTAGAAATTATTATGTCTGTAGGTAAAAGTATAGATGTTAATACATTTAAATCTATTCCATCAAATTTTGTTGTTAAGAATTATGTATCTCAACTTGAAGTTTTAAAACAAGCAGATTTGTTTATCACCCATGGTGGTATGAACAGTACAAATGAAGGGTTGTATTATGATGTCCCATTGATTCTTATTCCTCAATTTGCAGATCAGCCTTTTGTAGCAAGGAGAGTAGCAGAACTTGGTGCAGGTATTATTATTGAAAAAGATAAAGTTACCACTGAGATATTGAAGCAGTCAGTAGTTAAGATTTTTTCAGACAATAATTTTAGAAGAAACAGTGAAAAAATTGGAAAATCACTCAGAGAGGCAGGAGGATATAAAAAAGCTGTTGATGAGATATTTAATTTAAAAAATGAAAAATAGTTTCAATTATAATTCACTCCTTTTAATAGACAGTGATATAGTTAGGCACAGTTCGCCTCCACCATACATAAACAACAAAAACCCTTGAATTCAAGGGTTTTTGTTGTTTTTTTGAGATTTTAAAGTAGAGATTTTTAAAGTTTAGAGATTAAATTTATAAATTTTATGTTGAACATGCACACCACTATTTGAACAATTCCTTGCATACTATAAACTAATAAACATGCCTAATTTGAAGTTAACGCCTTATTGACAGTTGCACTGTCCACAATTTGAATAAACTTTTTAACTTTATCATTTTCATCAAATTCATATAGATGACAAAAATCAGCAATAAAGGATTTACCTGTTAATTTATAGGTTCCGCTATAGTTTCCATAGACAATAACAATATTTTCATTAAATGTATATATATTGTCTTTAGCAGCATAACCTTCCCATTCTGTTCCCAAACGTTCATGTACATTTTTAACCACTTCATCTGGTCCTATATATATACCAGCATAAGGAAATCCCGCAGCTTCTGTCCATGACACTTTATCACTTAAATACGTTTTGAATTCTTCCATTTTTCCTTCACCAGTTAATACGTAAGTTTCATGTAATAATTTTTGATATTTATTCATAACATTACCCCCAAGGAATTTCTTTCATTACAACTTTTGCACTTAATGCTAATACACCTTTGTTTGCAAATCCTGGATATGCTGCTTCAAGCTTTTCAATAAAGTCTGCAGAATTTTTACTTTGCTCAGATGCTTTGATAGCAGTTTCAAGGTAATCAATAGTTGCAGTGAGTAACTTATCATCGAATGATTTTTCAATTGAACCGTGACTTGGCACGACAATTTTAGCGTGTAATTCTTGTAATTTTTTTAAGTTAGCAGTCCAATCTTCCATCGCTTCTTTGGAACTAGTGTCTGCTAAGAAGATGTGAATTTCGTTGAATGTATCAATTCCACCAAATAATAACTCTAATTCTTTATTGAATAAGCTTATTCTGTGATTGTCTAAACCAACAAGATCAAAGGTTAAACCTTGAAATTCAATTGTTTTTTCAGCAAAAACCTGTGGTAAAACAATATTTGTTGGTGCATTTTCTAAAAGAACAGGTTTCCAAACTTGTAATTTACCTAATACAGAAGAAGCAATATGTTCTACAGTTGGTTGTGTTGCATATGCAATTGCTTTTGGAAATGCTGCTTTGATTGTTTCTAGTCCAAAATAGTAGTCTGGATCTCCATGAATAATGAAAATTTTGTCTAAAGTTAAGTTGCTTTTTTCAATGTATTCAACAATTTCTTTAGCATCAGATTGAGTGAATTTTGCATTAATCAAAAATGCATGCCCTGCCTTTTCAATTAGAGTAGATGTAACCATAAAACTGTTCTCATCTGAAGTAAATACTGTTAATTTCACATTGTTTTGTTTTGTTTCAATTTTTTTAATCATAAAATTTTATCTCCTTTATACTAATGCATTTTTTAAAAATAACCATAGAACTTGAGTTTATTTATTAGTTCAATTATCCAATACTTTTTTCAATACGGGCTTTAACTTCCTCAAAGGGTAAATAACCAGAGGATACTAAGGATGATTTTTCATTATTAACCAAAATTAAGCTTGGATATGAGCTTACATCTAACTCACTTGCAAAGTTAAATTGCTTAAAAGTCTGATCAATTAATTTCTTTGAAGAAAATTCTTTTTTGAAGCTATCGCTATCTATTCCGAAATCTTCAGCTATTTTAGAATAAACCTCTACATCATTAATATTTTTACCATTAATAAAAAATTCTTCCTGTAGCGTTTTCAGATAGCTAAAGCTAGCTTGAGTATCAAGGTTATTAATAACATTAATAGCCTTAGAACCTGGAAGACTATCTAGAACCGTATTACTATCTTTAAGCATAAGATAGTAATCTTCTCCAAATTCTTTCCCTGAAAGTTGAGTTATTTTAACATTATTTTCTCTAATAAAATCACTAAATGCAGGTGTCATTTGTTTTACATCTTCATTTAACCACATTCCTGCAGGAACAATTGTAAAATCTACTTGATCTTTAAATTCTCCATAGATTTTTGTAACAACATCGCTGAAGGAATAGCACCAACCACACATTGTATCCATTACATAATATATTTTAGGTTTCATTAAAGCACCTCCTTATTTGTTTTACTACTAACTGTAAATTGTTTTCTTTCGTATGATTTATTTTCAAGCTCATCTATCATGGCTATGGCATAATCTTCCATTGATATTCTGCTTAAACCATTTTCATCAGAAAGGAGTGTTGTATTGCCTAATTTATATTTACCTGTACGTTCACCAGGCTCAAAGATTGCAGATGGACTTAAAAATGTCCAAGATATATCAGATTCTTCGTACACTCTAAGGGCATCTCTGTGTGCGAAGGCTACTGGCTTCCATGCGTCTAGAAATTCTGGAGTATCAGACAATGCTAAACCAGGAGCTACTTCAAGGCTACCTGCACCTCCAACTACTAATAATCTTTTAATCTTCGAGGATTTAATAAGTTCTACTAAATTTTTAGCTGCTACTACAAGTTTTTCTTCTTCTCCATGTTTAGGACCATAGGCACTAATTATAGCATCTTGCTGGTCTAAATATTTTAATATTGAATCTGGATTTAATAAATCTCCTTGAACCATAGTTAAATTTTTATGATTCAGCGTTAGTTTTGAAGGATCACGTAGAACGGCTGTAACACTGTGCCCTCTATCTAAAGCCTCCTCTAATATTCTTTTCCCCGCATTTCCACTTGCTCCGATTAATAAAATTTTCATAATTATGACCATCCTTTCAAATTTATTTATTTTGATAATTTACCATTTATATTGTAACCGTAAAGGTTACAACAGGCTTAAAAAAATATTTTTTCTTTTATTTAGATCCTTAATAATTTTTATTACTAGCATCTCTTCTTGTAACCATTATAGTTACAACAAAAGAAAATGTCAATACATTTATAAATAGTTTAATAACAATTATTTTCATATTCGTCATATCTATATTTTCGTTTGAAAATCAGGGCAAAAAACGAGCATTTTCCAGTCTGATTTTTACCCATTCTATATTCAAAAGTCACAATATTTTGTGATTAAATCATCTTATTTATTCTTCTAAGCACATTATGTCATCATAATTATCATCTCCAAGTGCCTTGAGTCTACTTTAAATTTTCTATAATTATTTTAAAAATGCTTTTTTTAATGCAGAAACTCTTTTTTCTAAGTTTCCTTTTGTGATATCACTTGCTGCATTCATATCATAACCATGTATTGTCCTTTTTGTTTGTAAAAATTCAACTTCAATGCCATTTTCTTTTAAAGCATCTGCATAATTTTTTCCTTCATCTCTTAATGGATCAAATTCAGTTACTTCTACATAAACTCTTGGAAAATTTTTAAATGATTTTGCTTGCATTGGTGAAGCATATTCCATTATCACCATTTCTTAAATATACATTCCACATCATTGCATTTCTAGGCGAATTCTATATTGGTGTGTCAATAAACATTTCTACTGATTTAGTTATTTGTCTGCTATCTGTTACTGGATAAGATAACATTTGAAAGCAAACAGGAAAATCTGTTCTATCACGTGCCATTTGAGTTACTGCTGCAGCAAGTGATCTACCAGCACTATCATCAATTCTTAGATTGTTTGCATTTGCGTATACTCACCTTAACGCACTATAACAATCTTTTACTCCTGTTGGAAATACAACTAGTTAAAGAACTAGGCTCCTTTTGGAGAAGTGAAAATCTAAAAGAAGATGTAGATCTAATAGCTTGCGTAGTGCATGATACAAAGGATGATGAGTATTATCCTTTCATGACAACAGATGTAGAAAAAACAGTGAAACAAGTAATAAACACTTACGAAATTAGGCCCGAAATAGAAAAAGGCTACAGGCAAATAAAAGTTTTTTGGAAACTCGAAGATTTTAAAAGTACAAAATACAATTTTATAGTATTCCACATAATTATGACATTAATAGGATATACATACTTTCAATTGTACAAAAACATGGAATAGGGCAGGAAATTTTCAAAAAAATCTCTTCCAGTTGTGTTAAAAAATTATAAAGAAAAGAAGACTAAATCTGTAATCATTTATATTGGGCAATATTTTGATATATTCACTTTTATTGAATTTATTCAGTTATATGCTGGTTGCAGTGAGGAAGTAAGGAAACTTCTTGAACCAACATTGGCTTTAGTATAGCTGGTTTTATTTGTTGTTTTTAAATTAAGAATTAAAGGCAGTATTAGTTTTTACTTGTACTTATTTTTATATGCTGAAATTATATAATTCAGAGTATATATTACTCAATAACCAATATTTAAATTTATGTAACAACTGAAATGAAAGTGTTCCCATAAATAACCCAAATAGTGATAGTCGAATACGTAGAACGTTTATACTGATTTTTATCAATTACTTAATTATATAATTTAATATCTTTCCATACTTCAAATGCTTCATAACTCGGGTTATATTCAACAGAACATTCATCATTAAAAATAAATGTTGTTCTTTTTTCATCTGTATAAGGCTCCCATGGTATAGGAATTGTTCCATTTGGGTCACCATTCTTAGCAAAATTCACCCAGGCACCATGCATATATTTATGAATTCTATCAATTCTTTCCTTCGGTGTCTGCTCATTAAAATTTCCTACATAGGTATCCAATGCTGGCCCTATATCAGAACTATGCATTGCATTGAGTCCGTTTGCTTTCAATAACACAGTTGTAAAATCAAAGCGGTATTCATATGCCTTTCCATGAGTACACTGTGCATTTATACATTTAATATGATCTGCCCAGAACGCTCTGTCTCTACCAAGCTCCATCATTGCCTGCTTTTCACTTTTACCAGAATATAACTTCATTAAAGTTTCTAACTTTTCCGAGCAGTCACTAAGCACTAGCATTTTTTCAACTTGCTTCCAGCTTGTTGGAAACATCTTCGCTTCATAAAATAAACTTCCTTCATCATGGCATGTACCAAAAACAACATCTACACCATCCGCACTTCCAGATTCCATTGCCTCCCATGGATTCATCGGGATTAAATCATCAATAACTGGACCTGGAACCAAAATTCCCGGATATGAAACACAGTTTTTTTGACAAACATACTCAGATGAACTATACATTTTTTCTATTGGCATATTTTTTAGGTTATTTATCTCTTCCTTTTTCATATTCATTTGTTCAAAGAACAATCCTATTTGAAGTTCCTGACTCTTTTGTGTGGATATATTTCCTGGTAAACCACTTTGTGCAATTGCTTTATTAAATAAACTTTTTGCACTAGGAGCGGAAAGCATAGAATATACTGCTGTCCCACCTGCTGATTCTCCTGCAATCGTAATGTTGTCAGGGTCACCACCAAAAGCTTCAATATTTTCCTTCACCCATTTCAATGCATTGATCATGTCTGATACTGCACAATTTGAATCAAAGCTATTATCATACATAGAAAAATTATAAAATCCGAGTGGCCCTACACGATAATTAAAATTTATATAAATAATACCATCCTTAGTAAATGATTCACCAAAATATTGTGGATCAGAACCTTCACCAACTGTATTTGCTCCACCATAAATCCATACGAACACAGGGGATTTCTTTGCCTGCTTAGAAGCCCATATATTTACATAAAGACAATCTTCACTTTCCGGAACTGACTTCGTATCTTTACCAATCCCTCCCATAGTGGCAAACTGATATGGTCTATTTCCAAAGGTGCTTGTCTGCTTTATACCATCCCAATTATCGCAAGGAACTGAACGCTTAAAACGTAATTCTCCAACTGGTGGCTTAGCATAAGGAATTCCAAACCATTTATACATTCCATCTGCTTCAAAACCCTCGACTTTACCATTTTTTGTTTCAACAACTAAATTTACCATTTTAAATTCCTCCTGATTTATAAATTCCAAGAAATATATTACTCACGTGTTGCTTATCTTGTGATTTGAATTATAATATTTATAAGACTTCAAATCAATTACCAAATATAACTCATATGTGGCGTAACTTTCAAGATATTAATATAAAGGAGAAAAATTAATGAGAAACAAAAATGATGCACGATATAAACGCACTCATAAACTAATAATGGATACCTTTAAAAATATGATTATTGAAATGGATTTTACTAAAATTACGATTAAAGATTTAACTAATATAGCTGGCATAAATCGAAAAACATTCTATTTACACTATTATTCTTTAGATGAAATACTGTATGAACTTCAGAACGAGATTATAAACGGCCTTATAGATATACTGGATCAAGAAACTTCAGATGAAAATTCTATTGATATTCAAAAATTTATGACGGCATTTTCAAAATTATTATCAGATGATCAACCACTTCATCAAAGACTATTGTGTTGTGAAAATTATCGTTTTGTTGCAGAACAAGTTCAAAATATTGTAACTGAAAAATGTTCAGAAATTTTTTTTGCGGGTAAAGATATTGATACTTCACGTAAAGATATGGTTACGGCTTATCTAAGTCATAGTATTTTGACTTTATGGCGAAACTGGCTTCTATCCGGATGCGAAATGACTAAAGATGAAATGATCCATTTTTCCACTCAACTTGTTGAACATGGTTTAGATAGTATCAACTAGCATAACAAGTTAAAAACTAATATGCTACATATAGAAGTTTAATATAATACATATCACTACTGTTGCATTAAAATATTTTCAGAAAGTCAAATGGTAATTTGATACAAGACTTTCTGGAAATATACTTATATGATGATTACATTTTTATTAAAAACCATAAATATCAATACCAATTCATGCATAAATATGGTAATTGAAAAAATTAAAAAAGATACCCTTTAAATATAGATACATATTTAATTTTTGTTAATTACATAAGTATTTTATGAAGATCATTCCCAAATTGTCGATCGATTCAGCATATTTCTTCTACATGTTTCGTTCCCATCCTATATTGCTTCCACTCGGCAGGGCACATATCTCAAAATAGGGTTACCTGTCAGTTTATCTATATGTTTGACGCTGGTCAGCGTGTTGACCCCCACACCGTACCTTTTTCCGTTAAAGTCAAAACCGAACTGATGCGGAATAAGTACGTAGCCCTTTCTTGTTTGGTAGGTAAACTGTGCTTCGATCTCCACCGAACCAGCTTCCGTCGTGACTCTGGTCATCTGCCCATCTTTCAACCCCAGTTTTTTACCATCTTCAGGATTGATGGCAAGCGTACAGGGATTACGATACTCATAGGTAGCAGGATTGCGCATAAAGCCATTATGTCCGTCGTCCGTATGCCTGCCTGCGCTAAGGATAAGAGGATACTCTTTCGGAAATATCAACGCCTGCTCTTCTTTTTCAGGTGTGATGTCCTTGATATATTCATCAAGAACATCGACGAACAAATGTATTTTTTTATCCTCATTAACTATATATTTGAAGTTGTTCTCGCGTTCTTCTACGGCAGCCAGCACACCTTCCGGATGGTCGCACACAGCCTGGAAAACGTCATCCATCATTGCAGATCCAGGTTTAAAGCCAGCACCAGGGACTTCTTCCTGAAACCTTTGTGGTGCAAGCATTAATGCTCCCCAAAACATGGCTTTGTGAGCAGAACCCATGGCTTTGCCCAATGTTTTCCCGATAATAAATGGCGCTGCAGGCATGTATTCAGGGTTATTCTGCAAATACACCATCAATTCCCCAAAGTATTCCATGCGACTCTTGTTCCGCGCTGTCTCGTACAGCGAATCTGGAATTGTAGGAATAAATCCCATCGCATCGCCCAGCCTCAGCCAGATCTCCCCACTCTCCATCCGCTCACCCTCCGGTTGAACTACAGGGTGCTTCAACATACAATATATTTCCGGATAAGTACACTGGACAACGCTAAAGTCATAGGACTCATAGGCAGACATTGCGGGAAGAACGTAATGTGCATACTTCGCTGTCTCCGTCATGCATATATCGCTGCAAACCAACAGATCAAGCTTGGAATATGCTTCTCCTTGAGCTGTTGAGTCGGGGAAGGAGCGTACCGGATTAGTCGTTGACATCAGCAACGCACGAATTCGGTTTGGATTGTCGTTCATAATCTCTGCCGGTAACACCGCTGTCGGGAAAATGCCTGTAACCGGAGCAAACCCGGTTGCCAATGTCCTCCAAATTTTAGGATCCTGATCATCAGTGTGATTACCAACAGACGCAAATCCCCCCCATGCAATAGAACCTCCCGAGACAAACATGACTCCGCAAACACACATCAGATTAAATAGCAGACTTGTACTCATAGTATTGTGACGGCCCATGAATATGCCGAGATCTTGATGCACACCCCATTTGCGTGTCGTGAGAATCCTGCATAATTTTCGCACTTGCTCGTACGGCACCTCGCAAACGCGGCAAGCTTCCTTGATGTCGAAGTTCGTAAACCACGGTTTTACCTTGTCGAAATCACTGACCCACTTATCCAGATATTCCTGATGCTGCCATCCTTCCTGTATGATAAGGGTTATCATCGCACGCATCAGCAAAGCGTCTGTGCCGGGACGCAAGGCAATATGCATGTCGGCCATACGCGCTGTCTCGGAAAGTCGGGGGTCGACCACAATATACATGCGGTCGGGGTCTTCACAAATTTCGCGGGTGAATCTCCTTGCATTGTTAGTCTGATGAGAGACATATGAGTTGCACCCCCACATGATCAAGACCTCATTGAGTTGTTCGTCCGGTTCAATCCAGTGGGATTGATCCCCGATCATTTTGCCGACGTTCCAGAAAAGCCCCATAAACTCAAGACCCGTCGGGCTAAAAGAATATTGAGAGCCCACCATCTTCATAAATGTCTGTACATAGGGACCTTCACCTTGAATTGCTGCTCCCGCGCCGCCCACATTGCCCACAGCCCTTGGCCCGTACTTGTCCAAAATCTCGCGCAGTTTTTCCGCAATTTCAGCAAATGCCTGTTCCCAAGAGATCCTTACAAATTCCTTACCTACTCGTTTGAGCGGATAGTTCAAGCGGTCCGTATTGTTCTGAAAATATTTGGAACTCCTTCCCTTTCGGCAGCAATAACCCTTAGTCCGTGGATTGTCCGGATCCGGTCTCACATTAACTATCCGATTGTTTTCGATCTCCATTTCTAGACCACAATGTGACCCACAAAAAGCGCAACTAGTTTTTTCCAATTTATTCACAAACACATCTCCTCTGTTCATTAATAATCATCAAGCAGCCAATTTTTTTCATTTCGCCTTCTTTCTGTACTTATAAAAACACACACTATATTTTACAATTGGGTCTATGGGTATTTCATTCAAAGATCTAGCATACCATAATCATATATTATACCACGCGTAATTATGCTTTTAACGTATACCGTTATATACCAATCATCATATTTTTGTAATCAAAACAAAAGTGATGCTACAAAACAGGTTCTACAATAGATATCTTTATTCTTAAGGAACTCTTAACGTAATGCATATGAACTTAAAAATTTTAATAGGTTTACGAACAGGAATTCTTTATATGATAGCTTAAAGTTTCGTAAGCGTAAAAGAATTAACGGATAGATAAACATTTGCCCCCTTAAAATCTAGTGCATTACTTTATAGTATTACTGAAACGGCTAAAGCCAATGGCTTAGTAGTAGAAAAGTATTTAGTATATTTGTTTGATAGGCTTTCTAATACAGAAGTTAAGAAAAGTGACATACTAGAAAAATTTATGCCTTGGTCTAAGAATATTCCAGATGAACTGCACGTTAAAACTAGTAAATAATTATTTCTATATAAAGTTTTATCCAACAGAGAATATAATTTTTTCTGTTGGGTTTATTTTATCACTTAAGTTATCTTGCTGCTATGCGTCGATTCTTTTACGCTTACAAAATAAATGCTTTCGCGTCGATTTTTATCTGCGAAAGTTGAGTTATTAACTTTCTTATTGAAATGACAGAAAAAGGAAGAATTTTTTAATCTAGAGAATTTTAATATCTTTATTTTTTTAGATTTAATAAATACGATATTATAATATATGTTTCATAAAAGGACTTACTTAATACTTACACTTTGTATTTTTTTAAACTATTATCCATATCTTTGGCTATATCACTTAATTCTCCTGCTGATGTTGACATTTCTTCAAAGATTTTCAACTGTGTTTCAACACTTGCAGCCAATTCTTCACTAGAAGCTGCTGTTTGTTCAGATACATTAGCTGTATGTTCTATACTAGCTATAGATTCACTCTTTAATGTCTCCATTTTCCTTATTGTATTACTTGTATCATTAATCTTTAATGTAATTAATTCAATTGCCTCTGCAATTCTTCTAAAAGAAATTTCGGTTTGGTCAACTGCTATAAGCTGCTCCTTTGAAACATTTTGCATTGATCTCATTGCATTAATTGCTTGCTGAGAATCATTTTTAATATTGTTCATCAAACTGCTTATTTCTTCTGTTGAATTTTTACTTTCTTCCGCAAGCTTCCGTATCTCATCAGCTACCACTGCAAATCCCTTACCAACATCACCTGCTCTTGCAGCTTCAATAGCAGCGTTTAATGCTAAAAGATTAGTCTGATCCGCAATGTTTTGTATGGCCGTTACAAATAGTCCAACACTTTCAAGAGTTGCTGTAAGATTTTCTACAGCTACAAATATTTCTTCAGAAGAGAGATTATAATCATCAGATTTTTCTCTTAATTTTTCTACAATGCAAAGACCTTCTTTATTTAATTGATTTACATTATCAGTTTCTTGAATAATATCACGATAACTATTATTAACCAAGACTATATGATCCGATAGTTTTCCTATCTTATCAACGCTTTTTTGAGTTTCGGATACTTGTTCTGAAGCACCTATTGCAATTTGATCAATTGTTTTTTCTATTTCTGTTATTGAATTCATAGCTTGATCTACTTTATCTGTCATATTAAAAGAAGCATTAACAATAGCTTTTGTGAGTTTATAAGTACCTTCTATAATTTTTCGCATCTCTGCCGTTAGGGAGTTTAAATGCCCCTGTATACTACTTAGTAATTTATTTTCTTTTAAGTTCATGCTAACAGACAAATCACCAGAGTTTATTGAATTAACTACATTTCCAAAATTATCAGCCGCTTTTTTCATAAATACTGTGAAAGTAACAAAAAGTACTATCTCTATAATTATATTTGATATTATACAAAATAGGATGAGAGATAACGATTTATCAGAATTAGTAATTGCCTTTAGTATAACACCAGAAATTGTTCCCTCAATTACAGCTAGTAGTATTATTACCAATATTGAAGTTGTAAATACTGCTGATAATACACCAGTTAAGCTAATTGTTTTACCTTTCTTTTTCTTAATTAGTTCCTCCATAAATATTCCCCCTTTAATATTCTCTTTTGTTAATATTTCTATTACATCGTCTAATTCAATTCGATATGATTATATCAATTTCTTTTTCTGAAAACATTTGTTCTTCTTCTTTTTTAATACTTTTGTTTTTTTTTATAATCTTTAGAACTAGTTCTTAGAGAATTACTATATGCTTTTGCTGTCCTAACCTGTAATTCATAACGTTTTTTCATTGGATATTATAGTCCCTAGCTATTCCTCAATGTATAGCAAATCTCCAGGGCAAACCCAGCCTGGCTCCAAAACCTTAGCAAAAATGCCTTCTCGGGGCATGACGCAGTCCCCACAAGCTTTGCGAATAGCGCAATCATTGTGGCATTCCTTGCCAATTTGGGTGATCTGACACATTGACTGCCCTATCCGAAGCTTAGTTCCAACTGGTATCTGATAAAGCAGGATGCCTTCCGTCAGAATATTTTCGGCGAAAGCGCCATTTGACAGAGGAAATGATATCTTCTCCTGCAATTGCTCGACACTTTCCCTGCCAAGCAGGCTGACCTGTCGGTGCCAGTTCCCAGCATGGGCATCGCCGATAATTCCGTGATCTTTTTCAAGATACACCTTCTTTACTTCATGTTTTTGCTCACCTTTATTTTCACTGATACAAACCGCAAGAACTTTTGCCATCTTTATCAACTCCTTTTATCGTTTTTCTGGTTGGAAGTATGTATACTTGCATATTCTGAGGCGTAATCCCGCAGAATCTCAATTCCGTGTTCAAGTGTATGCGGGTTCATTAGAACACGCCCACTCGCAACAGCAGTGCGATGGGTGTCTGCCTTGTCTCCAAAATCAACCATACGAGCATGTCCTTCCATATTAAAATGTGAAAATTTTTCCATGATTTTATCCTCCAATCTCATTCATACAACGACCTGCTTGACTTGGGAAAGCAGGGGATAATAGTTCGTGTTTCAATGGCTTTTCCAAAATCGCCTGGCAGATGGCCTGCCGCAATTCTTTTCCTCTAAGTCCTTTCAGAGGTATTTCCTGTGAGGAATGCAGGCATGGTTTCAATCTTCCATCTGCTGTCAGCCGTACCCTGTTACAACTGCTGCAAAAATGTTGACTTATGGGACTGATTAACCCTACACGTCCTTTTCCATTCGGCAGACGGTAGAGGCGTACTACCCCTTCGCGATGAGACATAGGTTCAAGCTCCGGAACCCGCTGCAAAATGGTTTCAGCAGTAATAAAGGCTTCAGAGTGGAAATTAGCACCTTCTCCTATGGGCATCAGTTCGATAAAGCGAATCTCAATATCTTTTGTTTTGGTAATTTCCACAAAATCCTCAATTTCGTCATCGTTGTAGCCTCCAATTAAAACCGTATTTAGTTTAATTGGATACATTCCAGCGTCCTCTGCAGCACGAATACCATTAATTACTTCCTCAAAATGGCCCTTGCGAGTTATATTACGATATTTTTGAGGGTTAAGCGTATCGAGGCTGATATTAACCCGGGAAATTCCTGCCTTTTTCAAGTCCATCGCCATTGTAGGAAGAAGAATGCCATTTGTTGTCATGCTGACCTCATTAATACCTGAAACATCAGCAATTTCCCTACACAAATTCACGATGCCTGGTTTGGTTAACGGCTCACCACCAGTAATCCGAACTTTTTGAATACCAAGCTCCGCAGCCATCTGAACAATCTCCACAATGTCTTCGAAACTCAAAAGATCAGAGTTCCTCAGTTTCGGAACTTCCTCTTCTGGCATACAGTAGACGCAGCGCAAATTGCATAGATCGGTAACAGAAATGCGTAGATATGTAATTTCACGGCTAAATCTATCTTTCATAACAGTATCTCCTCGTCTATATTTTAAGTCCATGACTTATGCATAGACATGTATTTTTTATTTTCTTTTAGTAACGCCCAAAAGTACAAATCGGATAGTGACAAATTTCGCAACCAAGACAAGAGCCTCCCTCAGCCATGGCCACAAAATCTGCCTTATAAAAGCGTTCTCCAGTAAAAAGTTGTGGTAAAACCACATCCAAAATTGTTGTGGAGTGTTGGATTGCAGCACTTGGAACTCCAATCAGGGCAGTATTACCAAGATACGCCAGCATAAACATATTGCCTGGCTGAATAGGAACCCCATGCGTGATGACCTCTGCTCCAGTTGCGCGCATAACAGTTGGCGTAATATCATCCGGATCGACTGACATACCTCCGGTAAATATTAGAAGGTCTACGTCTTTTCGAATAAAAGTAGATGCTATAGACTGAAGCATATCTGGAATATCATCACAGATAACAATATCCAAAATATCCGCTTCGAAATAACTGAGTTTTTTTCGAATAAGTGGCTCAAAGCGATCTTTTATCCGACCATTGAAAATCTCTGATCCGGTGATGATAATTCCAACCTTCAATTTTTGATAAGGTTTTATAGTAAAAAGTGGAATCGGACTTTGAGCACAAATAACCTCTGCCTGCTCAATCTGCTTCTTTTCAGTAGTGAGTGGTACGATACGCAGACCAGCCAACTTCATATCCGGTTCAACTCTAAAATGATCGGGCAGGGTGGTAATCGTTATGTCCCCGATCGTATTGAGCTTACTCAACAGAGTCTTGTTTACCCGAAACTGCCCTTTGACAGCCGCTGTAAGGGTCATTTTCCCTTCATATGGTCCAGAATAAAAAGTTCCTTTGACCGGAGCCATAGAAGCGAGTCTCAGCGCAGCATCATCCTCATGAATTTCGTTCTCCTGATCCTCCCAAATAAAAATATATTTTTTCCCCATGTCTAAAAGGTTGGGAATGTCCTCTTGCTTAATTACATGACCTCTGGCGAATGCACGACCTTTAAACCCATCTCTCACAGCAGTAATGTCATGGCATAATATTTTCCCCACCGATTGTTCAACAGCAATTTTTTTCATAAGGAACACCTCCGATGCTCTAATCTATTAAATAGGCTTTTAGGACAGTTCCCTTTGCCAAAGCTTGAGAACCAGCAGGTACAACAGCTAGTACATTACAACCAATCATAGAATGAAGAACTCCATTTTTCTGGTTCTCCGGTATTCGCATCCTAATCTGTCCACTATCAAGTTCCAATTTTCCTCTTAGTAATCGAGTTTTAGGACTTCTTTTTGGAAAGTCATTCGCAAGTGTGATATATGTAGTGACAGAGACAGTACGTGAACGACCCGAAAGCTTACGAATAAGAGGTATGGTAACTGCATAAAAGTTTGTCATAGAAGATGCTGTATTTCCAGACAGACAACAAATCATCTTTCCACCCTTGCGAGCATAAATGCAGGCACCGCCAGGCTTTAGAAACAAATCACGTACCATAATTTCAGCTCCCAAAAGTTCGAGAGCGGCTGGCGTTCTGTCATAGTCTCCAACACAAACACCCCCGGTACTGATGATCATATCACAGGAATCGAGTCCCTTTTCTATTACGAATCGAATGTCTTCCTCTATATCCTTTGCGCATCCTAAAAAGACAGGTAAAGCTCCCGCATGCAGGCACGCAGCCTCCAATGCATAGCGGTTTATGTCATGGATTTTACCTAAAGAAGGTGCATCTTCGGCGTTTAATAGCTCGTTGCCCGTTGAAAGGATTCCAATCATTGGTTGACGATAAACCAATGGCGTTAAAATTCCCTGTGCGGCTAGTACTCCCACTAAGGAGGGATCAATAACCGTCCCCTTTTCAGCCAGTAGATCTCCTGCCTTAACATCTTCTCCAGCTGGCACTATGTTAGACCCCACTGAAACTGAGCCATATAAAGTTACTTCGTCTTTACTAAAATTAGTATCCTCATATTTCACGATGGCATCAGCACCTATCGGTACAGGTGCGCCAGTCAAGATTTTTATAGCCGTCCCCTCCACAACCGACTGCGTAGGAACGCTCCCAGCTGCAACCTCTTCTAAAATACGCAAAGTTACTGGCCTATCTTGGGAAGCATAAGTAGTATCTGACGCAAAAAAAGCATAGCCATCATATGGTGAACGGTCAAAAGGGGGAACATCTGTAACAGCCCTAATATCCTCGGCTAGCACCCGGTCAACCGACTCAGAAATGGAAATCTCCTCGGTAGGAAGAGTGGTGCACAGATTGATTAAAAGATCTCGGCCATACTCAAAATCTAAATTATGTTTCATATATTGTAATACCTCCTAAAAAACTCTCCTCCGCTTTGAAAGGACAGAGCGTTCCAGAACAACAGACTTCGGGAGTATTAAATTCCAGAATAGTAGCTCTCCTTTTCAAAGATGGAAGGCACCGGCGTTTCCACCGTCACCTAGAAACCTAACCGAATTGATTTGGTTTCGGACCGGACCGCATGATTGCTTTTAGCGCGCCGGACTCGGAGAAAATATTCATATTGTTTTGTTTTCTATAACAATTTTGTTGTTAGTTAATCGTAACATCATTCCTCAGCTATATAATTCATAGTGTACTCGTAAATCAGTTCAGCGAGTAAGTCAATATCATCTAAAGAAAAGCAAGGAATTGAAATATCAAGTATCTCGTCAGTCATAACAGCTAAGCACTCCTCTGGCCTGCAAAGAAGCGTAGATGAGCTAACTGCGCGGCGGTGAATCTCGATTTTCGGATATGCACTTTTCTTATATCCCTCGGTTAAGATCAAATCCACTGGAGGCAAACGGTCAATCACTTCCTCAATTGTCAATTCCTGACGGCGTTTTTCGATGAACGCAACCTTCTCAGCCGAGGAAATAGCCACTACATCAGCACCGGACTGTGCAAAGCGATAGCTGTCCTTGCCGGGATAATCGATCTCAAACCGATGGGCATCGTGTTTAATTACAGCAATAATCAATCCTCGTTCTTTTAAAAGGGGAATCAATTTTTCGAGAATTGTAGTCTTTCCGGTTCCGGAATTTGCGACAAAGGTAATTATAGGCGACTTTTTGTATTCTTTTTTCATTGATTTATCTAATCTCCTTGCTTATAGTAGATAGAAGGTGGTGCTCCATACTACCTGTTTGAGAACTTTGTACACTGGCGCCATATCAGGTCTGAGGCTGAAAGAATATGATTGTAGTCCTCTGGTGTATTTATGTTTTGAAGCATTATTGGTTTAAAGCCTGGAAACCTTTCTGCGGGTATATATAGCGGCAGAAGTTCTTTCTCTATCAATCGAAAAAGTGTAAGACGCTTCTCTTGGATGGCCTTTCGCATGATAGGCAGTGCTGCTGCACGCCTGAAAGCCGATAACACAGGAAAAGCCCTTCCATTTCCAGTCAGGATCAGAGCATCGTTTTCCATACTGCGATAGCTCAAAATAAACTCTAAAAGCTTTTGTGGCACCATCGGCATGTCGCATGGAATAAAAATTACCCACTCCGCCTCTGTTTTTTCCATTACAGACACCATTCCAGATAATGGCCCACATTCGGTTGCCTGATCCAGAATATTTACAAAGCCTGGTAGAGGTTGGTCAATATCATCAGCAACCGAGAAATATCGTTCAGAAAAAAGGGAAAGTTTTTCCGCTGCCAGCTCTTGAAGGGTCTTTCCTCCCAGAGGCAGCTTTCTTTTATCGGTACCCATGCGGCGACTCTGTCCTCCAGCAAGAATAGCGGCTGCAATTTTCGTCGTGTCCATACCTATCCCTCCTAGTATAATGGATATTCTACTTGCTGATCGATTGATTGCCACTCTTTAGGTGCTAATCTAGGGGACTACGCGCATTACGGCCTTTCCCAGTGGCACATTGGCGCTGAATGTAGCTCAAAGTTCATAATCATTTTAATCAATAATTATGATGATTTTGTAGGGTAAATAGCCATGTCACCCATTGACAGTTCAATTTCTTCTATATTGCTGCAGTTTTCCCGAGCGGTTGAGGCCAGTACTTTTTCAGCTGGGAATCTGTAACAGCTACTGAGCCAAAGTTGTCAAACTCTGTTGAAGGCAATTAGGCATTTATCCTGACAACATTGTAAGGTGAAATGCCGTTTTTGACTTCTGTCAGTAGTTCACGAACCTGCCCAAGATTTTTTGCAACTGCTGCTTTAACGTTGGTGTTACCAATATACAGATCTAATTTTTCGGTATTGTTGCCGACTTCCCAGGTAACAGGGGCGAACAGCTTTCCGAACTGCACATAAGAGTTTTCAATCGATCCAAAACTATCAAGCTCAGACGGATGAATCCTCTTTGGATTAACGCCTGTTCTCAGGAATATACGGTATAGCTCTCTGGCGTTGACAACGAAATCAACACTTCCGTTTTCCACTGCTTCTGCTGCGTTTTCGTTATCTGAAACAATTGAGATCGTGCGGATATTTTTAGTTACAAGCTGCTTTTCAGCCGCGAAAACTGTCTTCGCATATTTTCCGAACTCTTGCTGAGGTGATGCATAATTAAGTAAAAGCTCTGAAAAATCGGCAAAATTATGCTTCATGAACTTAGCCGCCGCATAGCTATCTGTAATGATAATAGGGCTCTTCTTGTCACGTTTAATTTTATCGGCCAGTGCCGATGCGGCTGCATTTATAGCTTTCGCTGAAGCGAAATCATCTGTTAAAACATAGTCGACTCCAATTTTGCGTAGTCCTGCAGCTACAATTCGAATATCCAGCTCAGAGGAGCCAAATTTAAATAAAGTGGAAAGCTCTTCCAAAACGCCTGAAGAAATCTGGGCAATCGTAGTAATGTCATAATTGTGTGTGTTGTACAGAAGTGCGTCAATATGTTCCTTAAAAAACAACGCACCTGTCGGGCATGACTGCACGCATCTTCCGCACTGAACGCATGAACTGTCAGCATGTCTTTTTTGACCTTCTGTAGTAACCATAATTTCAGATCCACGGTTAATAACGTTCAAGGCATGTACTGTCTGCACTGAATTGCAGATATCTGAGCAGCGTCTGCATTTGATACATTTGTTGGGGTTACGTACTATAGAGCCTGTGGAACTATCAATTTCATACTTGTATGGCTCCATCTCATATGGCAAGGCATCTACCTTGTACTCACGTGCCAATGTCTGTAGCTCACAGAATCCGTCTCGTACACAGTCACAGAAGAAGCACATCTCGCAAAACTTCGGATCCAAATCTTCGCATTTACTGCTACCAATTCTCAAGCAGTGGTGGCAATCTACAGCATGACGGGATAGAAGAAGTTCGAGCGTTGTCTTTCTGCTCTTGCGGAGTGCTGGAGTATCAGTCCTGACTACCATACCTTCGGACACTCTCGTAACGCAGGCAGGTTTGTAGGTTCTGCCACCCTCAACTTCGACCACGCATATACCGCAGTTCGCTCTGGGATTGAGCATTTTTATGGTGCAGAGGGTTGGAATTCTGATACCACCTGATACCGCTGCAGCCAGAATGGTGATTCCCTTGGGAACTGACAACAGCTTGTCATTGATTGTTACATTCACAAATTCCATTTTATCATACCTCCTGAGTGCTTAGGCTAACACTAAAATCATCTGGGAATAAATTCATTGCACTGATTATTGCTGTTGTGGCTCCTTGTCCCAGCGGGCAGAAGCATGTCTTACCCATATACTCAGACAGATCGCGGATTTGTTGCATATCTTTCTCTGTACCTTTTGCGTCAGCTATCTTTTCTGTCAACTGCGCCACTCTGAGCGTCCCTTCACGGCACGCAACACATTTACCGCAGGATTTATGTTTGAAAAAATGAGTAATACCCACCAATATATCAACCATATTATGTCTGTCGTCGATGACGAGTACCGCGGCTGAACCAAGTGCACCGCCGATTGCTCTCATGGATTCGAGGTCAACAGGAGTATTAAGCTGATCAGGCGTTAAAAAACTGCACGAACTTCCTCCGACTTGAACAGCTTTGAGCTTGCGTCCGTTTACTACACCGCCGCCCAGTCCAAAGATGATATCCCGTAGTAAGGTGTTCGTCGGCACTTCAAAGCATTCTTTATTGACAACATCGCCGCTCAATGTTACTTTATATTTTGTATTCACGATTCGCTACCTCCTAATATTGCTTCTACTCGGCACGGCACATACCGTGCTATTGGGTCCCCTGTCATCTCATCCATATGCTTTGCAGGTAGCAGGGTGTTTGCAGAAATGCCATATTTTTTTCCATTAAATTCTAAGCCAAAATGATGAGGAACGAGAATATAGCCTTTACATGTCTGATAAGTAAATTCCGTTTCTATTTCTACTGAACCAGATTGAGTTGTTATCCTAACCTTCTGGCCATCCTTTATACCAAGCTCTGCTCCGTCTTCGGGATTCATTGCAATTACACAGGGATTACGATATTTATTTGTTCTGGGGTTTCTCATTACGTTGTTGACTCCAGCGTCTGTGTGCCTGCCGGAGCTCAGTACAAGCGGGAACTCTACTTTGGTCGTAAGTGCCATATCTTCCTTTTCAGGTGTAATTCTCTTAATATATTCATTAATATCTTCATTAAACAAATGTATCTTTCCGTCGGAATGCGCAATTCTGTGGAAGTTTTCATTATCGGCAATACCGAATACTATCCCCTCAGGGTGATCCATAATTTCTTGAAAAACAGCATCCAACAGGCAAATATCTTTAAGCTTTGGTATTACCTGCATTATCCTGTGAGTATTTTTTGGTTTGTGGCTTGCACGCTCGATCTGGCCGGTACCAGCCAAGGGAGAAGTTATCGTGGCTGCCCACGTCAAAGAACAGGCTACGGATCCCATTGCTTTGCCCAGGGTTTTAGCGATAATCATCGGCAGAACATCGGCGGACAATTTCTTCCTGACAACAAACAACATAAGCTTTTTTAAATACTTTATGCGGTCTCCGGTAGCCACAGCATCTTTTGCCGCATTGTAGAGACTCTCCGGAATTTTGGGGATAAGACCCATGGCATCGGCCATTCTCATCCATATCTCGCCACCCTCCAGGCGCTCTCCTTCTGGTTTCAGTACCGGGTGCTTTAAGTGGCAGATAGTCTTAGGCCAGCTATATTGGAAAGCGCAGAAATCATAGCCTTCATATGCGGTAGTCTCAGGCAGAATGTAATCCGCAATCCTTGCTGTTTCACTCATGCAAGTTTCCATAACAACTAAAAGATCAAGATTGTTAAGAGCTTTTTCCATCAAGTTTGTATCTGGGTAGGAACGTATTGGATTACTCATCGCCACAACCAGTGAACGCAAATGTTTCGGATTATCGCTCAAAATCTCCTCTGGTAGGCAACCCACAGGAAAAGATCCTTTGACTGGCGCATAATTCGACTCTAATGTTCTCCATACCGTTTGGTCATGATCGTCAGTACCAAGACCTTGGTCGAACATTATTTCTTGCACGACGCAGCCACCGGGAACACAGAGCACTCCGCAGACACTCATCATAACGATAAGTAGGTAAGGCGACAGCGTATTGTGACGTCCCATTGATATACCTAAATCCATATGCAGTCCCCATTTACGGGTTGTTAAAATTCTACATAATTTTTTTACCTCTTCATACGGGATCTGACATATGCGGCAAGATTCCTCTATATCAACATTTGTAAACCACGGCTTAATCTTGTCGAAATCCAGAGCATGTTCATCCAAGTAGTCCTGATGCTGCCAGCCCTCCCGAAGGATAAGAGCTATCATCGCACGAATAAGCAAAGCGTCCGAGCCAAGGCGCGGAGCAACATGCATATCTGCCATTCTGGCTGTCTCCGAAAGGCGGGGATCAACTAAGATGAGCATCTTTTCGGGATCCTCAGAGAATTCGCGAACGATAGTCCTTGCCCGTGCAATCTGATGTGTAACATAAGTGTTTGTTCCCCACAGTATAAGGACCTCATTTCGTGCTTCATCAGGGTCAGCAAAATTGAACTGGCCACCGAGTATCTTGCCGTAACTCCACCATGGTCCCATAAATTCAGCACCTATCGCTGTGAACTGATTCTGGGTTCCTACCAATTTCCTAAAAGTCTCTGCCATTGCGTAGTTCGCCTGAGCTGCAGGCAATGAACACCCCACAGTGCCGATAGCACGTGGACCATACTCATTAAGTGTCTGGTTCAATTTCTCTCCAATTTCTTTAAGCGCCTGTTCCCAGGATATTTTTACGAACTCATTACCTACGCGCTTGAGTGGATAGTTCAGTCTGTCAGTATGATGCTGATAATTTTTGATAGAGCGACCTTTTCTGCAACAATAGTTTTGGCTTCGAGGACTTTTCGGATCCGGTCTGACATTCACAATCATGTTGTTTTCGGTTTGCACTTCCAATCCGCAAGCCTGTACGCACATGTTACAGTTGGTTCTTTTCCATTCTCCCATTGAATTTCCCCCATTATGTATATTTTTAGAAGTGTCAGATGGGACACTTCCAAATTACAATATATTACTCATCTACTGATATAAAAAAAAAATATTTTTATTCTGATATAGCCTAAAGCTTTCTATAACAATCGTAAATCAGTCATATTTTTTCATTTGCCTATCTTTCTGTACTTATAAAAATACGCACTATATTTTACAATTGATTCTATATATGTAGTTGGTATACCATATTACATTATGATTTTATCATACATTCATATGGTATACCAGATATAATTATATTTTTTTGATATGTTTTGGTTACATCCAAGCATCATGTTTTTTCGCAATAAAAAAGCGCTACTGCAGTAATTTCCACAGCAACGCATATTTGTCAAACACAAATTAATCATAAAAGTCATTCATTCTGTTAGTCGAAAGCCAAGTGCCTTTCCAGAAGTGTCGATTTCGTCCATAATTGCTTCTCTTGCCTCAAGTGCATTTTTATTGCGAATAGATTCAAAAATCTTCCGCATGATGGCTAAGCATTGCTGTTTTCCATCTTTTCCCGTCAATATGAAGTATTTTTTATTCAGTGCATAGACAATGGGATAAAACGAATTATACATCAGGGGATAGATGATATTACCGGAGGCAATACTGACGCTGTGATGAAACTTGAAAGCAAGTTCCGCAAGTTCCGCAATATCATCTGTATTTTCCATCTTAATCAGGTGCGACTCGATGACCTCCAAATCCTCTTCACTTCGGTTCAACGCCGCCTTCATCGTATTGGTATTTTCCATATCCTTTCGAAACTGCATAAAAGATTGCAGCATCTCTATGTCAAAATCATCGCCGTTGTATTGCATGATGGAATTTAGCACCTCCACCTTGCCCTTATTTTTATAATTAGAAACATATGTTCCTGTACGCGGAATTACTTCTAGAAAACCCTTTGCCTCCATATCCGCTATCCCGCCGTTTACAATTGCGCGGCTGACCTTCATCTTTTCTGAAAGCTCTCGCTCAGTAGGCAGTTTCGTCCCTATAGCCATCTTGCCGGATAGAATCATGCCTTCCATCTGTTTTACAAACAATTCTCTCAAAGATGGAGTTTGTAGCTCCTCAAAAAACAATTCCATTATTAACCCTCCTGAACACTCTTTAAATTGAATTATAATACTTTGACGTCACATGTCAATACTTTATTATAATATACTTAAGTAGATATTTATAAATATTTTAATAACAATATAATCCCTTTAGTAATTAGTTGTGTTAGTTAATACTATCTAAATCTTGGCGAACAAGTTGAGTAGAAAAACGGACCATTTCATCTTTATCCATCTGGCATCCGGATAGAAACCAGTTTCGCCATAGAGCAAAAACACCATGACTTAAATAAGTCATAACCATATTTTGATGTGCAGTGTCAATATTTTTACCAGCAAATAAGTTCTTTGAATGTTTTTCTATTTAAAGGAGGAATAACTTCAAATGAATTGTTACCTTAAACATTTTTTCTGCGTTGTGCAAGTTCTTTAGTAATTTGAGCTTGTTTTTCTCCTGTAAGATCCAACCACATTATAGCTCCAGTAAATACAGCAATAATAGCAGGTACAATACTCATTAACACCCTAAGTCCAAAGAGTGTGGAACTGTTTTGTTCTGCTCCTGGTACATATCCAACAAAAACTAGTGCACTTGCAACTAATGCACCTGATAACGCAGTAGAGAAAGTTTGTAAGAATTTTTGAATAGAACCCATAAATGCATTTATATTAAGGCCACTCTTCCACTCAGTATAATCCATTGCAGCTGGCATCAGCGTAGCAAGAGCTGGAGTAGATATTCCATTAAATAAACCAGCGATGCCCATTAAAATTAAGAAAAATGTAGAACCTGTTGAAGTAGCTGGAATTAGCATAATTCCTGCAAATGTTATCACATTGACAATAACACCTATTATTATATTATTTTTAATACCAAAGATTTTAGTTGCTTTTGAACTTAATACTACACCAATAAGAGACGGAACCAAAGCAGCAATTCCCATGGTGACCATCAAATTCTCATTGTGGAAAAAATATTTAAAATAATATAGCATGACAGCAGATTTAACACCAGTAGATAAATTTGTTGCAAACATATATATATATACAATTACAGCAGTTTTATTTGTGATAACAGCCATAAACATCTGTTTAAGTGAAGGGGCATTTTCATCTTTTTTTACTTTTGCTATATATCTTTCCTTTAAGGTAAATCCCTCAAATAGTGATATTAATACAGTAATAATACCAACGCCTGCCATAAGTAAAGAGAATCCTTTAGAATCATTACCACCACCTAACAGTTTATATAAAGGTTGTATCCCTATGGTAGCTAATATAGCTCCTAGCATAACACCCATCATGGAAATCTGACCGATTGATACTCTCTCATCAACTCTTTTTGTAATAGCAGGTATTATTGCAGCTTTTGGTCCGCTTACAAATGCGTCTGCAAGACTATAAATAGTGTAAGTGATAGTTACATATATTAACTTTCCTGTAGGACTTAAACCCATATTTGTATAGGTTAAGAAACCAAAAATACCAAAAGGTACACCTAGTATTATAAACCATGGCTTGTATTTACCCCATGGTGTAGTTACTCTATCCACAAAAACTGCAAAAACTGGCGCTGATACAGCAGAGAGAACACGAACAACTAGAAATAATCCTCCAACATAAGCCACACTAATTTTCATTATGTCAGTATAAAAAAAGAGCAAAAATATTTGTATCATTTCATAATGAAAAGTTCCAGACAATCCACCTATACCACAAGCTAACTTCTCACGAAACTTAAGTTTTCGGTCTTCACCTTCAATAATATTTGTATCTATAATTCTTTCTTCCATATTTACACTCCTTATCTTTTGAGTTGTTATAAAGTTTTAAAAAAACAATGATTCACTTATTTCTTATTTTAATCTCCCCTCATTAAGGTATTTCTATGGTTTATATGTTTAAACCAGCATATTCTTAATATTTAATTGTTTACTTGATGACCTTATTATCTTATACCGGTGTTAAAATGCTTTTAAAGTAATGTTAAAAAAATGTTAAATTGATTAATTAACCATAATTGACAATAAGTTAACCAATTTTCATAGGAATTCATAAAAAAAACTTTGTGATAACATGAGAGTTGCAGTTAAAAAATTAACAACTTTTTAACATTAATATTGTATAATATAATTATTAATGAAGTCTTATAAAATGAAGGGAGAAACGCAGGCTATGTTTAATATTCTTGTTGTTGAAGATGATACAAAATTGAATTATATTATATGCGCTTATCTTAACCGTAATGGGTACAACGCTTATGGATGCAAGAATCCGATAGAAGGATTTGATAAAATGGCCTCTACCATGTGTGATTTGATTATTTCAGATATTATGATGCCAGAGATGGATGGTTTTGAATTTGCAAAGGTTATGAGGGAACAGGATAAGACAATGCCAATCCTATTTATTACTTCCCGTGATGATATTTCATCAAAGCAGAAGGGATTCCGTATTGGTATTGATGATTATATGGTGAAACCCATAGATATGGATGAATTAATTCTCCATGTTGGAGCTCTGCTGAGGCGTGCGAACATTGCTAATGCAAGGAAGATTACGATTGGAAGATTGGAGATGAACATTGACGAGATGACAGCAACCTTGGATGGTGAAGAAATTCCGATAACAGTTAAAGAATTTAATATATTGTACAAATTGCTTTCCTATCCGAAACGTACATTTACTAGAAGTCAGTTGATGGATGAATTTTGGGGATTATCCAGTGAGAGCGGTTGCCGAACTGTGGATGTATATATTACAAAAATAAGAAATAAATTTTCCGATTGCAAAGACTTTGAAATAATAACGGTACATGGGCTGGGATATAAGGCGGTGCTAAAATGAGAAAGGATGAAAAAACAAAAGATAAGCGAATTAGTGCAAGTCTTTTTTCATTAAAAGAATATTCGTTAATATTCATTATGCTTTTTATAGTAATCAATACTTACGACAGTTTGAATTACAGTTTAAAAAGTGATAATGATTCGTCTTTTTTTATTATTAACGGTTTATTGATGGGGAATTTAATCTTTTTATGTTTAGTCATTTGCATCGCACTAGGAGTAATAAGAAAGCATATTATAGGCAAACCGATTAAAAAAGTTTGTAAAGCTGCGAATAAAATTGCTGATGGCGATTTCTCGGTAAGAATTGCGCCATTTCGTACAGATGGTAAAAAAGATGATATAGAGGTTTTGATTGATGATTTTAATAAGATGGCAGTGGAACTGTCAAGTATTGAAATGATGAAAAATGACTTTATCTCTAATGTATCGCATGAGATTAAGTCGCCACTTTCTGTTATTCAAAGCTATTCTATGGCATTACAAGATGAGGATCTTTCATTAGAAGAGAGGCGAGAGTATACGAAGACCATCGTAAATGCAACACAAAAATTGTCATCCCTTGTAACGGGTATCCTAAGACTTAATAAATTGGAGAATCAGGTTATATTTCCGGTAGCTGTGGAATATAGTCTGGACGAACAATTACGTTGTTGTGCGCTTGACTATGAGGAAAAATGGGAAGAAAAAAATATTACACTGGAAGTGGAACTTGATGAGGTGACTATAGCTAGTGATGAAAGCCTATTAGAAATTGTCTGGAATAATTTGATAGGAAATGCAATTAAATTTACTGATGAGGGTGGTATTATAAATCTGAAATTGAGAAAAGAAGAAGACACAGCCGTTGTAACAATTGGGGATAGTGGATGCGGCATGCATGAGGAGATAATAAGACATATTTTTGACAAGTTTTATCAGGGAGATGTATCTCATTTTAAAGAAGGAAATGGGCTGGGACTCGCTATGGTGAAGAAAGTCTTGGATATTGTTGATGGAGAGATTAAAGTAGATAGCAGACCAAATGAGGGAACTACTTTTACGATAATTTTACATATATAAATTTAAAAATTGTTTTGTATACGTAAAAAATAACTAGATTATCTAATATGATTCAATAATTATAATTATTGAATCAATTTAATGCATTTTAAAACATGCATTATATAATAAAATCATCAAGTAAGCTATTTATTAATTTTCTCATTGAAATCGGAAACAACATCAAGAATGGTAACATTTTTTAGAACATGTTCCATCGATTCTTGTGCATTAAACAAAGTTACTTCAATTACGGATTGAATGTTTGCACCTATGGGACAGTTTGGATTTGGAGTTTGATGAATTTGAAATAAACCACCAGGCTCCACTACATCTACTGCCTTGTATACTTCTAATAAATTTATCTCTTCAATATGCTTAGTAAGATATGAACCGCCTGTTCCACGTTTCATATCAACAAGACCTGCATTTTTAAGCATCCCAAGTATTCTTCTGATTACTACTGCGTTAGTATTTACACTGTCTGCGATCATATCTGAAGTTGGCAATGGAGTTGGATAAATGGATAGAAGAGATAGTATGTGGACTGCTACAGTGAATCGACTACTTATTTTCATATCCAAAACTCCTTTTTATTTAAATCCTGATTTTGAATATTATTAGAAAAATTTGTTCCTTCAATAATTTATTCCCTTAATAGAATTTTATCAAGTTCTTCAAAACTGCTATAGCCTTGAGCAATGATTGTTCTTTTGTTTCCTTTTTCAAGAATAACTGTTGGAAAACTCTGTACCCCCAATTTTTGGCCTTTTTTAAAGCACTCAAAAGTTTCTTCACTCAGTTCCTGTGAAAGAAATTTTTTTTCAAAGTCTTCTTTAGAAATACCAAAACTTTCGGCAATTTTAGTATAGACAGTAATTTCATTCATATCTTGACCGCTTACAAAAAATGCTTCTTGGATTTTTTTTAGAAAATCAAAGGCCATATCTCTATTTGATTTTTGAAAGAGAACCATTGCCTTTGCACCTGGCAAGCTATCTAGAACTCTATTACCGCCCCCTAATACATTTTTATTAAAGGCTTCACCGAAGTGAACACTAGTTAAGGCCTCTACTCTAACGTTATTAGTTTTTATATATTCACCTAAAAAAGCATCCACTTTTTTAACTTCATCACCTACCCACATGCCTCCAGGTATTATTTCAAAGTCATATTTATCCTTATGTTTTTCATGGATTTTAGTAATAACATCACTAAAACCATAACACCATCCACACATTGTATCCATAACATAATATATTTTATTTTTCATGTTTTATACCTCCTAAAATATTAGTATCTGATAGTAAATCTTTCGCGAGAAAATTTTGGATTCTGGTTGTACTCATTATAGTTACAACTAGAAAATTTGTCAATTGTTTTTTATTATTAACATTAGTTATTTTCATTGTAAGTAAATGTTAATTTCAATGCTAAAAGATAAATTTTTTCTCTTTCAGGTTTTATTTAGATATTCATTAATCTACATGCTCATAATCCTATTGCTATTTTCACGAGAAAGAAGATAATCGGAACAAGAAGGGAAGGAAGCATATTTAATGTCTTGCAATCCTTAATGTTTAAAATAGAAATTCCGGAACTTAAAATTAAGAAACCACCTACAATAGAAATTTCAGTTAACAAATCCTGTGTTAAGAACCGTGATAAAAGTCCTGCAGCAATGTAAATACTACTTTGCCATATAAATAAAACACCGGCTGCTATTGATATTCCAAATCCATAAGTGGATGCCAGTACCATTGATGTAACAAAATCTAAGGTTGCATTGGTAAAAAGATAAGTATTATTACCGTTGATAGCACTTTCTATCGGTCCTAATATAGATAAAGTTCCAATGCAGAATAATAGTATAGCCGTAGATAGCCCTTGCCCTAAGTTATTTGAGGAAAACTTACTTGTCAACTTCTGAAATTTCCCATCCAAATTTAAGATAGTTCCGAGCAAGCTTCCAATTGCAAGACTGATAATAAAAAGTACAGGGAAGTGGCTTTTAGGCATATTCTGTACCACAGAATTAATCCCAAGCCCAGTAGCTGCAAGCCCCATAGCCGTAAACAAAGCTCCTTGATATTCCTCTTTAATTCCTTTCTTTACCACCGTTCCAATCAGACTTCCTGTTAAAATAGTTCCTGTATTTATGATAATTCCTAACATTCTCTTATTCCCCCCATAAATATTATTCTACTGAAAGAATAGACCCTCTAGTAACTAGAGAGTCAAGTTTTTTTATATGGAATTTGTAGTTCAGTCACAAACTTTGATGTATCATTTGTCATTCCGTAATCAATCAGAGTAATTTCAATAGAATCCCCTATCAACGAATATTCCTTACTTTGCATATATTCAAGCAAATTTAAGTAATATCGATTTGCTTCCTTATGGGTACCTTGAAAACGAATGGTCAGATAATCCGAGGCAGGAATAATTCTAGCTTTTCCTTTATCACCATCTTCATTATCCAAAAGAACAAAAATACTTGAAAAACCTCCAAATATTTTCTGTTCCAAATTTTCCTTAGAAACAGATACTCCAATTTTTCCAAGAAACATTACAGTTTCCAAATGGTTACCTAATTCCAATTCCTTAATTGGATATTCCAAATCATCTTGCGCAGAAATTTCTTTTCGAAGAAATGCTATTTTCCTTTCTGGAAGATATTTTTCTTCTATTCGCTCATAAGTTGTATCCACTGCATCTTTTATCTGTATTAAACGATCGTGTAATTTTCGTTCAATTAGTTCCAGTTTCCTTCTTTTAGCAACAATTTCATCTTGCTGCTGCTGCAACATATTAACAAGTTTATCAATATCACGGTATTTAAAAAAATTTAAAATTTTAGCAATTGACATATCTAATGCACGGAGATATTTAATTGTATTAAGTCTCTCAAACTGTTTTGTGGAATAATATCGATATTCGGTAATTTTATTTGTATATTCTGGTTTCAAAAGTCCTATCTCATCATAATATCTAAGCGAGCGTATATTAATCTTAAACAGTTTTGCCATTTCTCCTATTGTAAAAAGTTCTTTCATATGAATCCTCCGTATACAAAAATAATCAAACCATATAATTTGCAATATATCTAATACATGATACATAATAAAATTTATATTTTATTATGTATCAATTTTATCGTAATATTTACACATTATCAAGATAACCTTTCTTTTTCTAATGGAAGCAAAAGAGCTACTATTTTATTTTCAATTTAACATTTTTTTAACATTAGTTTAAAAAATCTTTAACACCAGCATAATATAATAAAATCATCAAGTAAGCAGACAAATATTAAGAAGAGGGTTGTTAAGGAGAATTTTAGAATTGTTATCTACTCCAGAGAACTACAAAGGGGTAAATCTTCTTCTTCTTCTTCTAAGCTGTTGCAGCGACCCAGGAGATGATTTAACTATGATTAATACGATTAAAAACAACTTACAGAAAAAGGAGATATATTATATGAAAATTAAAAAACTTATTATACCGGCAGCAGGACTTGGAACAAGGTTTCTACCTGCGACAAAGGCAATCCCTAAAGAAATGTTACCTATAGTTGATAAGCCTACAATGCAATATATTATAGAGGAAGCGGTTGCTTCTGGCATAGAAGAAATATTAATTATTACAGGAAGAAATAAAAAATCTATTGAAGATCACTTTGATAAATCAGTAGAACTTGAGCTAGAATTAGAACATAAACATAAGGATGAGATTCTTAAACAGGTTAGAGACATATCAAACATGGTGAATATACAATTTATAAGACAAAAGGAACCAAAAGGACTTGGACATGCTATAAATAAAGCAAGAGCTTTTGTAGGTAATGAACCCTTTGCTGTAATGCTTGGTGATGATATAGTTGATGCTAAAATCCCATGTTTAAAGCAGTTAATGAATTGTTTTGAGGAAAAGAATGTAACAATCGTTGGAGTTCAAGAAGTAGCGAAAGAAAATGTTGATAAATATGGCATAGTTGATGGAGTTCAAGTCAGTGATCGAGTATACAAAGTAAATAATCTTGTTGAAAAACCTGAAGTTAATGTAGCACCCTCTAATTTAGCTATACTTGGTAGGTATATAATAACTCCAGAAATTTTTGATATATTAGATAATACGTTGCCTGGCAAGGGCGGAGAAATTCAGCTAACTGATGCTCTAAAAACATTGATTTCAAGGCAAGATATGTATGCATATGTATTTGAAGGACGCAGATATGATGTAGGTGATAAATTGGGATTTCTTGAAGCAACAGTGGAGTTTGCATTAAAAAGAGATGAGCTAAAGGTTCCATTTATGAAGTATCTTCAAACCTTAAAAAATAATGATAGCTTTAAGGGGATATATGAAGAAGTAGCTTGTGACAATGAAAAATAAGAATTACACATTTAATATACTAATAAAATAAAAAGGATGGTTAAAATAAAATGGCTAAAATATTATTTATAAATTTGTTAGGTAATGGACACTTCAACCCTACGATAGGTCTAGTTAAAGAATTAATGAATAGAGGGGAACAGGTTACGTATACTGCTGGTGAAGAGTTTAGAGAAAAAATAGAAAAGACAGGAGCTAGATTTAAAAGCCATACGAGTTTATCAAGTTCTATTAATGGACATTCAAGGTCAGATTCGAAAAATAGTAAGTCTCCGCTAGAAGAGTTAAAAGAAATGATGGAAGAAATAACTGACTATATATTTAATTCAAAAGAAAAATTTGATTATATTTTTTACGATTCAGTTTTTATTATAGGCAGCGAAGTGGGAAGAATATTAAAAATACCTACAATTTGTTCTATTACTACTTTTGCAACTAACGAAAAAGCAAATGTTTTTTCAGAGGTATTTAAGCAATATGAACCTATAATACAGCAACTTGTAAATAGCCCCGTGTACATAAATTTAGCTAAAAATTTAAAAGAAAAATATGATATAAAGATTCCTAGTATAACTACTGCAGTTACTGGAACAGGCATGATTAATATTGTATATACTTCTAAGTATTTTCAAATTTGTGGTGAAAGCTTTGATGAAAGTTACAAATTTATTGGTCCATCAATATCAGATAGAAAGGATGAATTAGATTTTTCTTTAGAAACTAATGATAAGAAGAAGGTTATTTACATATCTTTAGGTACTTTATTTAATGCTTCTATTGAGTTTTATGAAAATTGTTTTAAAGCTTTAGGTAATATGGATGCAACAGTTATTATGTCTATAGGTAAAGACACAGATATTAATATATTTAGTGCTATTCCATCTAATTTTATTGTTCGCAATTATGTATCTCAACTTGAAGTTTTAAAACATACAGATGTATTTATTACCCATGGTGGTATGAACAGTACTAATGAAGCTCTGTATTATGATGTTCCATTGGTTCTTATTCCTCAATCAGTTGATCAGCCTGCCGTAGCAAATAGAGTAGCGCAGCTTGGTGCAGGTATTGTTATTGAAAAAGATAAAATTACCCCTGAGATATTAAAGCAATCAGTAGTTAAAATTCTTTCAGATAATACATTTAGAATAAACAGTGAAAAGCTTGGAAGATCGCTTAGAGAAGCAGGAGGATATAAAAAAGCAGTTGATGAAATACTTAAATTAAAGTGAAGATATTATTGTCAAAGTTGAAATACATATAAGCTTTGGTCACATTTTGGAGACAATATCCATAATGTGGCTATATTTATTAGGGCTAAGGAATTTTCAGGTAAAAAAAGATTAAAATGAATGGGGATGATACTTATGATTAAATTATTTAGGTTTTTAAAACAGTATAAGCTATGGATAATAGTAGTAGTTATATTAACTTTTGTTCAAGTACTTGCAAATCTATATTTACCTACGCTAATGGCTGATGTAGTTGACAAAGGTATATCGCATAAGGATGTAATGCAAACTGTTTCGTTTTTAGGATTTGGTGGTAAGTATAAAGGGATAGATTATATTCTTAGAATAGGCGGACTTATGTTAATATTCTCGGCAGGGGCTGTTATATGCTCAATGGCAGTTACATTTTTATCATCAAAGATTGCTGTAGGGCAAGGTAGAATTATTCGTAGTAAATTGTTTGCTAAAGTTGAAGGATTTTCGCTACATGAGTTTGATAAGGTTGGTACCGCTACCCTTATAACAAGAACTACAAATGACGTTACTCAGGTTCAAACAGCATCCATAATGATTTTTTCTATCCTGCTTCCGGCTCCTTTAACGGCTATAGGTGGCATTATTATGGCTTTAAGAGTGGATACTTCACTAAGCTTAATTTTTACAGTTGTAATTCCACTACTTGGAATAATTATTGCAATAACTCTTAAATTTGCTATTCCATTATTTAAAGTTATGCAAGTGAAAATAGATAAATTAAATCTTGTATTACGTGAAGGGCTTACGGGTATTAGGGTTGTACGTGCATTTAATCGTATAGATACTGAAAAGGTTAGATTTGATCTAGCTAATACTGATCTTATGGACAATGCTGTAAAAGTTAATAAAATCATGGCATTTTTAATACCTATAATAATGTTAGTAATGAACGTTACAACGCTTGCTATAATTTGGTTTGGCGCTAAAAGAATAAACAGTGGAAGCATGGAAATTGGTTCATTAATAGCATTTATACAATATGGAATGCAAATTTTAATGGGGTTCTTGATGCTTGCTATGGTGTTCATTATGTTACCAAGGGCTCAAGCCTCTGCGGTAAGAATAAACGAAGTGCTAGAAATGGAATCTGAAATCAAGGATCCATTGATTACAAAACTAGCTGACACAAAAAGCGGGTATGTTGAGTTTAAGGATGTAACATTTAGTTATCCTGGTGCAGAAAAGCCAGCTATTAACCACATAACATTTAATGCAAGTCCTGGCGAAACGACTGCAATTATTGGCGGTACAGGTTCTGGTAAATCAACTCTTATAAATCTAATACCACGATTTTATGATGTAACTAGTGGTGTAATACTTATCAATGGAGTGGATGTACGTGAAATGAGTCAAGAAAGCCTAAGGGCCAAAATAGGATTTGTGCCTCAAAATACTGTACTATTTTCTGGTACAATTGCTGAAAATATTAAATATGGTAATAATGAGGCTTCTATTGAAGAAATAGAGCATGCAGCAAAAGTTGCACAAGCAACGGATTTCATTTGCGAAATGGAAGAAGGATATGAACATCCGATTGCTCAAGGAGGTACAAATGTCTCCGGTGGTCAAAAACAGCGTCTATCTATAGCTCGTGCTTTAGTTAGAAAACCAGAAATATATATTTTTGATGATAGTTTTTCAGCGCTTGACTTTAAAACTGATGCAAAACTTCGCGGGGCACTTAAAGAAGAAACGGCAAAATCTACAGTAATAATAATTGCTCAAAGAGTTGCAACGGTTATGGATGCAGATAGAATTATAGTAATAGACGAGGGTGAAATTTGCGGCATAGGAACTCACAAGGAACTTTTAACTAGTTGTAAGATATATCATGAGATTGTATCGTCACAGCTTTCAGAGGAGGAATTATCATGAGTGCTAACAATAAAGAAAATAAATCAGCAGGCGGAATAGGAGACTCAGACGGTCCAATAGGATCATTAAATGGCCCTAAAGCCAAAGACTTTAAAGGAACGCTTAAAAGACTTTTAGGTTATTTAAAGCCACAAAGAACTAATTTTATTCTAGTATTTATATTTGCGATCATCAGTACTATTTTTACAATAGTAGGACCTAAGATTTCAGCAAAAGCGATAGACAAATTGGTTGAGGGTATAGCAAACGTAAATGGTGTTAATATAGATTTCACATATATAAAAAATATTATTCTTATATTAATTGTATTGTATTTAATAAGTACAGTTTTCGGCTTCCTTCAACAATATATTATGTCCGGAGTTGCGCAGAAAACTGTTTACAATATGCGTCTTGAGGTTGAAGATAAGTTATCAAGGTTACCTCTTAAATTCTTTGATGCAAGAACTCACGGCGAGATATTAAGTCGTGTAACAAACGATGTTGATAATATATCAACAACGCTTCAACAAAGTCTTACACAACTTATTACGTCTATTGTTACGATAATTGGTATTATCGTTATGATGCTCACAATAAGCCCGATAATGACACTTGTTGTAATTTTAACATTGCCATTATATATTGGTGTGACAGCATTAGTCGCAAAAAGGTCTCAGAAATATTTTGCTGCTCAGCAAAAAGAAATTGGAGAACTTAATGGTCATGTTGAAGAGATGTACACTGGTCATAAAATTGTTAAATCTTTTGGACATGAGAAAGATTCAATTGAAGAATTTGAAAATATAAATGATAGGTTATATGACGCAGGCTATAAAGCTCAGTTCATATCTGGGATAATAATGCCTATTATGAAATTCGTTGGTAATATAGGTTATGTAGTAGTTTGTGTTGTTGGTGGACTTTTAGCAACACAGGGTAAAGTTACTATTGGTAATATTCAAGCCTTTATCCAATACTCTAATCAGTTTACACAACCAATAGTTCAAACTGCAAATATTGCTAATATTATCCAATCGACAGTAGCTTCAGCTGAGCGTATTTTTGAATTATTAGATGAGGTTGAGGAACTTGTAGAAACTTCTGCGACTAAAGTAATTAAGATTCCGAAGGGAGAAGTTAAGTTCGAACATGTTGATTTTAGTTACAATTCAGAAAAATCACTTATAAAAGATATGAATATTGATGTAAAGAGGGGACATACAATTGCAATTGTTGGACCAACAGGTGCTGGTAAGACTACGCTTGTTAACTTGCTTATGAGGTTTTATGAAATTGATGCTGGTAAAATTTCAATAGATGGAGTTGATATAAGAGATATAAAACGTGGAAATCTGCGTAATATGTTTGGCATGGTACTTCAAGAGACTTGGCTCTTTAATGGTACTATAATGGAAAATATCGCTTATGGCAGAGTTGGTGCAACAGATGAGGAAGCTATGCAGGCAGCAAGAGCAGCTCATGCACATCACTTTATTAAGACTCTTCCTGATGGATATAATACAATGTTAAATGAAGAAGCTTCAAATATATCACAGGGTCAAAAACAACTTCTCACTATAGCTAGGGCAATACTTGCAAATCCAACTATTATGATACTTGACGAAGCCACAAGCAGTGTCGATTCAAGAACAGAAGTTTATATACAAAGGGCTATGACAGAACTTATGGAAAATAGAACAAGTTTTGTAATTGCACATAGATTATCTACAATTAAAGATGCAGAGTTAATTTTAGTTATGGATAAAGGAAGTATTATCGAAATGGGTAACCATAATGAGCTTATTGCTAAAAATGGATTCTATGCAGATCTTTATAATAGTCAGTTTTCTGGGGCAAACTTAGATAATGCCCTCTTTTAATAAAGAGGGTTTATTTCTATCAAGCGTACTTCATGAGGTTCTAATTCAGCAGTTATTGTTAAGGCATTATTTTCTGTAGAAAGTATTTTTTTCTGAATTCTTGGAAGAGATACAGATTTTAAATACTCAACATCGCTTTTGTTTTCTAGAGGCACACCACCTAAGTCAAGCCATTTGTCAAAAGAGCTTCCATATTCCCTATTTACAATAGTTTCTGTTAACTGATAACTACTTTCACAAAGGTTTGTAAGTGGAAGAATTAATTTTAATGTATGGTTTTTAGGAAATGGTGTATATCTATTGTTGAAAGTCATATCAAATACTTCACCTGCTGCATACAGTTTTGAATAATGTTGATAATTATATAAGATTATTTGAATTGAAGCTCCATCAGTGGTTATAAAGAATCCATCTCCTTTTTCAAGCAATCTATCACTAAGCTTACTAAGCATTTGAAAAACATAATAGTGGGATTTTTTTATTCCATTATAGGTGAAAATACCCTGTCCGCCATGAAATAATTGATTTTTCATCTTTACTTCTTCACTGAAATCTGATATTTGCCAATAACCGAAACTTTCAAGTGTATCATAATTTTCTAATATATTTTTAGCAATATAAGCTGCTTTATATACAGTATCATTTAATAGCTCATTATTGGAGATTGAAGAATTCCAACCGCTTAAATATAATTTGTCAGCTTTCCAATTGTTTTCATTGAATCTTTTTTTTATACATTGAATATTTTCGCTTAAGGCATTTTCAGATTCCATATACACAAGATATCTTCGTATTTCACCATGAGCTTTTCTTGAAATAGTGGTAGCATCTTGCCCAGATAAATTTATTGGATAAAAATGAATATTTATAAAATCAGGCAAACAATCATTTAATTTGCAAAAATTCATAAATGTATCTAACCAGTTATTTGAACCTGCTAGTGTATCAGCGAAAACTGGAGAACTTCCGAAATTAATAGAGGGACTAATCTTCTTTATAGTCTTATATGTTTCTTTATAAAAACTAAAAAATTCATTTCTATTTTCAAATCCATACATTTTTATAAGATCGGGTTCATTCCAAACGAAAAATGGCCAAGATTCCACTTCTTTAATGCCGTAGCGAGAAATAAAATGTTTAACTAGCTGCTTGATAATATAAGTCCACTTTTCCATACTTTTTGGCAGACTAATAATTGAACTAATAAAAAACATTGTACGAGCGGGATCGATTGCAAGTTCTTTTGGCATAAAAGAAAGTTCCATAAAAGGCTTTAAATTAATTGAGAAAAGAAAATCTATTACTAAATCAATATAAGTAAAACATAGCTCTGGGTTACCATTTTCATTTTCAGAATAAAACATCATTTCATCATCAAGTAACCCATGAAAACGAATATATTCAAATCTAATATCCTGCTGCACCTCGCGAAGCATATGTTGATTTTCAGAAATCAATATATGCTTTGCTTTTCCAATACAAGTAAGAGTTTTAAAAGTATGCCTAAGGGTCACCCCTTTTATTGAAACATCAATTGGATTTATTTCATAAATTTTAGTATGAGGTTTGTTTTCTTCTGTAATAATAACATCTTCTTTAAGATAATTGACCAGGTGATCAAAGGAAGTGCTATGACGCAATGCAAAATAATTTATACTTTCAGCCATACTCCTGCGATCATTAGAATCATATATATCCATTTCTTTACGATATTTACTTGGAAGACATTCATATTTATTTCTAAAGGCAGAAACAAAGGAACGTGTATTTGAAAAACCATTTTTTTCAGCGACATATTCGATTTTAAAATTAGAATTGGCTAAATCTTTTACTGCATGAGAAAGCCGGACGTTTGTTAAATAATCGCTAAAACTAAGACCAATGAATTCTTTGAAAATTTTTGAAATATATGGCATGGACAGATAGAATGTTTCTGATAGATTATTTAATGATACTTTTTCTCTATAATTATCGCTTATGTAATTTAATATATTTTTTATTCTCTCTGAATTTTTATTTATGTCAGTAGAATTAGTAGTACCTTCCACCTTAAAATTAGTAGTTAATATGTACAGCAGTTCATAAACGTAGGATTTATTTAAAAGTTCAATGTTGTCTTCAGGATTAACATTAGATTTTACAATTAAAGCAAGAAGTCGCTTTAGGGGAATAAATTTAGTTTTATCCGCTTCTAAACATGAATTGCAGTCAAAACGATTTTGAGAAAAATGAGAAGTTTCAGGATCAAGTGCAGAAATATCAATTTTTAATGATAATACTTCACATTGGTCACCAGATAAGGAGTGTACATCAAACATATTTATAAGAATAAGATCATCTTTATGTAAATTGTACAACATATTACGGCATTGAACTTGGACACTGCCAGATAATATATATATTATCTCTATACTCTGATGCCAATACCTTTCTGAATTTTCAATTACAAGTACAGAAATATGCATAGAAGATGAAGATTTAAAATTTACAAGTTCTTGATCTATATTCATAAGATACCTCCATAAAAAAATAATGCCAAAATTCCAAGGTGTATAAAATTATTACACTAGCAACAAAGAATTATAACATATAAAAAACAAAAACAAAAATCTTAACTGCAAAATTTTAATATTTTAACTGCAAAAATTTATTCGTAATAATAAAAAAAATATTTTATAAGTCAAAATGAATAGAAAATTACAGTTAATAAAATATAAGAATAGATTTTTCATATACTTGCTAACTGTTACAATAATAATGAAAGTAAATAGTATAACAAACTTTATACTAATGATAAATAATTGGAGGATATGAATATGAAAATTTTAGGTATTTCAGGTGGAAGAAAAGACAGTAATAATGATGCTATGTGTAAAGAAGCTTTAATAGCAGCAAAGGAAACAGGAGCAGAAGTAGAATTTATTCATCTATTAGATTTAGATATAAAATATTGCACTGGGTGTACGGCATGTGTTAATTCACTTATGACAGGAAAAGGAAATAGGTGTGTATTAAAAGATGATTTTGACTGGTTATTAGATAAGATGCTGGATGCAGATGGAATAATTTTTGCAAATCCGATTTTTTGTAAAGGTGCTCCAAGTATGTTCCTTACAATTAGAGATCGTTTCGGACCAAGAATGGATAGAGGTAATAATGTTGTAGCTACTAAAATTGCAGAGGCAACAGGTGGTAAAGTTCCAGATCCAAGAATCTTAAAAGATAAAGTAGTTTCTTATATAGGCATTGGCGGTTCAGATTGGGTTACAGCATTTCAATGTGATTCAGGAATCCAAGCATTAACTCCTATGTGGAAAGTTATAAATAATGAAGTTTTTCCATGGTCTACTGGCATAATTGTAGATGATGATAAAGTTGCAAGAGTTCATGAGATAGGAGTGAATATTGCAAAAGCTGCAAAAGATATTGAAAATGCTTCTTATAAGGGAGAAGAAGGGGTTTGCCCACACTGTCATAGTAGAAACTTCTTTTTAGATAGAGAATCCACGCATGCAGTTTGCTGTTTATGTGGTATTGAAGGTGATGTTAAAATCGTAGAAGGTAAAGTAAGATTTGAATTTCCAAAAGAAAAATTAGAACATGCGCATGATACTTTGTCTGGAAAATTAATTCATGCAGATGATATCAAAAAAACTGTTGCTACAACTATGAGTTTAAAGAAATCAGATGAATATAAACAGCGTTTAGAAAAGTATAAGAATTTTATTACAGCAACTAAGCCACAAAAATAAAAAACCTTATAAATAAAAGTAAAAATGAGGGGCAATGAATTGAAAACTACAAAAAAAATAAACGCAACAAGAATTATAGCCGTTTTAGTGCTTAGTGCATTTATAGCCACGTTTAATGAAACTATATTAAATGTGGCATTGTCAGGCATTATGAAAGAGATGAATGTTACAGTTGCAACTGTTCAATGGTTAATCACAGCATATATGATAGTAACATCAGTTATGGTGCCGATTACAGCATTTCTTATTCAAACATTTAAAACTAGAAACTTATTTTTTAGTGCATTAGGATTATTATTGGTAGGAACAATCTCTGCAGCATGTTCGGGATCTTTTGTTGTATTATTGATTTCAAGAATGATACAAGCTTCAGGAACGGGTATGATGATACCGATTATGATGAATACAGTATTATTAGTGTCACCAAAGGAAAAGATAGGTTCATCAATGGCAATATGTGTATGTGCAGTTACACTTGGACCTGCATTTGGACCAACAGTTTCAGGAATTATATTACAATATTTTAGTTGGCATGTATTATTTATAATTTTAATTCCGATTATAGTATTAGTTATGATTGCAGGAAAGTTAGCATTAGCTAATGTAGGGGAAATTACAAAACCTAAAATAGATTACTTATCTATTGTTTTATCAACTATAGGACTTGCAACTATAATATATGGAATAAGTGGTATTAATGGAAGTGATATTAAAGTTACTTTACTAAGCTTTGCAATAGGAATAATTTGTATGATTTTTTTCGTAAAACGTCAAATTAGTTTGAAGCAACCTATGCTAAACTTATTACCATTTAAATATTCTAAATTTGTGATAGGTTCATTATTAGTAATGGTAGCAATGATGACTATATTTACTATGAATGTAATGTTGCCAATGTTTATGCAGGGGTCACTTAAAGCGACAACATTTGTGGCAGCTATTTCGTTATTACCAGCTGTACTCTGCAATGGAATTGCAGCAGCAATAGGTGGGAAAATTTATGATAAATATGGAGTTAAATGGTTAGTGCCAGTTGGAGTAGGAATAATAGCTATATTTATATTCGTTTTATCTTTTTCTAATAGTGAAACATCATTAATAAAGATAATAATAACTTATACATTTATAGGTATAGGTGTTGGTCTTACTATGTCACCATCTCAAACACATGCATTAAGACAATTACCAAAGGAATACTATCCTCATGGGGTAGCAATAGTAAATACACTTCAACAAGTTTCAGCAGCAATAGGATCATCACTTTTTATGGGAATAATGTCAGCAGTTCAAGTTAAAACTTTAGCAGTAGGACATGTAACAAGTGAAGTTGCAGTAGCTACAGGATTTTCAAGTGCAACAATGGTTGCATTTGGTATTGCTGTAATTGGTTTGATTTTATCATTTGCTTTTGGTCGTGAGAGTAATTATAAAAAAACCTCAAGATAAAAGGAGGCCACTGAAAAAAGCACTCTTTTTTCAGTAGAGTTTTCAAATTTGAATAGAAAAAGCATGAGGAATCCATATTTTTGGATATCTCATGCTTTTTCTTTTATAATTAAGTTTTAAAAGCCCTATTTCATGCTTTTCAACTTAATTATTCTCTTTAGATTCACAGTGAAGATTGATAATGCACCTTGCATTTGCATGCTAATTAAGCCTGACGATATTGCTACATCATAGCCATGTTGGTGCTTAAGTTCACTATTTTTAGCCTCTATCATATAACGCTCCCTAGCACGTTTTTTAAAATATTCACTTTTTTCGAACTCTATTTGATCTTTGTGGGTATTTGACTTTATTGAAACTGAATAAGTTTTAGATTTAGCGCCTTCTTTATAACACCCATCTTTATGAACACAATTTTTACACTTTTCTACATTAAAATAGTAAGTTAACACTTGATTTTTACCAACATTCTTCTTTCCCTGTTTTGCTTTTTTAATAGCCATATGACCTGCCGGACATACAAATAAACCAGCATCTTTATTAAACTCAAATTCATCTTCTTTTTTTCGCATTCCTTGTGAAATTACAGGATTTAGTTTTGAAATTAATGCAATTTTATTTTCTTTTGCATATTCTAGATTTTTCTTTTCAGAATAAGCTGTATCTCCAATTACTTCATTAACATCTATACCAGCCTCACGGCTTTTTTCTATTAAGGCTATGAGCTCCTTTCCATCACTTTTTTCGCCAGTTGTAATAACAGCTGCTGTAATTAAACGTTCTTCACTCATAGCAAGGTGTGATTTATATCCAAAAAAAGAACTATCCTCAGTCTTATGCCCCACTTTTGCATCCTCATCTTTTGATAGTTTTAGGTTTTCTATGTCATCATTAAAAGCTTCGGTTAAGTAGTTTAATTTAGTTTTCACAGTTGGATTTGCTACAATTTCTGGATTCTTGTTTATGCTATCAATTAATAATTTGCAGTACTCAAGAATATCTTCAAGTACTCCATTTGTAACTTTATTCGGCAAATCTTCTTTTATCTCAGGATGTACTCCGTACAATGTTTTTCTTAAATTTTTTGCACGTTTCAATAATTCTTCTCCTGCTGATTTTTGGTTATAACGTGACTTGGTATGCGTAGCATCAACTATTATTGCTTTGCTTTTTAAAACTCCCTCTTTTATAGCAAGTTCTACAGTCTTGTTTATTAATAAATCTAATAAATTCATGTCTTTAAGGCGAAGCTTTCTAAATTTAGTTAATGTACTTGAGTTTATTAAATTTGTTTCTTCTGGGGCTAAATTCAGAAAATATTTAAATGACATATCATAAAGAGTTCTTTCAACAACATCTTCATCAGACAATTCATATATTACTTTCAAAAGCAAATATTTAAATAGCATTATAGGGTTAATAGCACCTCTACCCATAGATGAACTATAGTTAATAATCAATTCGTCATAAACAAATGAAAAGTCAACAAGGTCATTAATTTGCTTTAAAATGTTATCTTTCGGAATAATTAACGAATATAAGCTATGGTATGTATTTATTTTTATTTCCAATTGTCCTTTTAGCATAATAGTTTAGCCCCTTTTATTTTATTCTACTATACTAATTCGACATATCTTTTAAAATTCCTTTTTGTTTTTAGTCTTTTACATAAAAAAATCGCCATCTTTAATTCGATGACGATTTTTCATATAGTTTTTCAGTGGCCTCGATAAAAGTAGAAGTATTTTAGTAAATAGCACAAATTTTTTAGTGTATGATAAGGCTGAAGAGTTTGATATAGCTGACTAAAGTGTGAAAATACACTTTAGTCAGCTATTTTTTATTTTTAAGACCTTACATTTTAAATGTATTATAAACGCTATCTTAAATATCTAATGATATTATGCAGATAGCTTTTTAAATGTTACAATTCTGATTGAAGCGAAATATTTTAGTATTATAAAATTAATATATAAACTACTGTTGGATAAAATCCTTGTTATGACTCAAAATATATTAAATAAGATTTATAGTATTAGATGAAGTATCGAAAGGAGTGGTTATTAAGATGAAAGTTAATTCTTTCAAAAAATTGTTTATTAAAATTAAATCGTTAAATCATAAACTCCAATATCAGGTTTTAGTTTCTTTTTTAATACTAATATTTATTCCAACTATATTAGTATTAGTTATAATGTATAATATATATTTTAATTTTATTAGCGATAAGACTCAAATGTATACATCGCAATTGATTAATCAAGTGAATATTACCATAGATTCAAAACTTATGATATATAATAATCTTACAAGGCAAATATATTCAAATGAAGCTATAATTGAAAGTATGAAAAAACCATATAAGGATTCTTATGAGAAATATGAAATTCAAAAATCAGTAGCGGATGTAATGTTAAGCCTAATTAACGTTGATAAATATGTTCTTTCTTCCTATATAATGACTAATGATGGACGTGTTTATTATAATGGGTATGGTACTCCATATAATGATGGAGGCTATGAAAAGATAAGAAAAAAAGCTTTTGAAGCAGATGGTAGAGTTGTATGGATTCCTACTGAAAAGTTACAATCTATATTAAATGATATGGGTTTTAGTGCTGTGAGGGAAATTAAATCACAGGATGGAACAAAAGTTGGTACACTTGTATTAATAATTAGTGATAGCTTTTTTAATGATATTTACAAAAATATTAACTTAAGCAAAACCTCTACTAATATTGTAGTTTCACAAGACCTAACAGTAGTTTCATCAATGGACAAGAACTTAATAGGAAAACATTTAGAGAATGATTATTTGAAAAAAGCTGTAAAATTAAAAAATGGTAGCTTTGTTGAAAAAATAGGAAATAAAAAAACTCTTATAGTATTCTCTACATCTAATGTTACAGGATGGACATTTGTTTCTTATATTCCATTACATGAACTTCTTAAGGAAGTATATTCAATAAAGAACATAATACTCACTATAATTGTTATTTTTATAATTTTTTTATCCTTTCTAATTTATATATTTCCTAAAAAAATAACTAAACCTATTAAAAATCTAAGCGAAAAAATTAAAATGGTGCAAGAAGGATGTTTTACAATTACGGTTGATGACACTAGTAAAGATGAGATAGGAGCTCTGAGTAGAACCTTTAATGTGATGGTTAAAAAAATAAATGAACTTGTTACTGAAGTGAAGGAAAAGGAAAAAGAAAAAGGAAAAGCTGAATTATTAGCGTTACAATCACAAATTAATCCGCATTTTATGTATAATACTTTAAATTCAATAAAGTTTATTGCAATTTTGAATAAGCAAGATGCAATTAAGAAAATGCTTAGTGCATTTATTAAACTTTTAAGAAATGTGGCTAAAAATGGTGATGAGTTAATAACAATTACAGAGGAAATTGAGTTACTAGATAACTATGTGTACATACAAAATGTAAGATTCGGGAACTTTAATATTAATTATGAGGTGCCTGAGGACATTAAAAATAATAAAATCATGAAATTTACAATTCAGCCTGTAATAGAAAATTGTATATTGCATGGGTTTAGTGAAAAGGGTATGTTTGGAGAAATAAATATAAAAATATTCATTAAAGAAGAAAAATTGTATATTCAAATTGAAGATAATGGAATTGGTATGAGTCAGGAAGATTTAAGTAAATTATACTTAGGAAAGAGTGATAATGCCTACAATAAAATGGGAATAAAAAATATAAATGACAGGATTGTTCTAAACTATAGCAATAAATATGGGATAAGCATAAAAAGTACTTTTGGGGTAGGAACTATAGTAACAATTGTGCTACCGTTAATATTATAAAATTATTTAAAGAAGGAGAACACTTTATGTGTAATATAATAATTGTAGATGATGAAATTTTAGTTAGACTTGGAATTAAATCTTATATAGAAGATTCAAAAGAATTTACTGTAGTTAATACATTTTCTAATGGTAAGGATGCTCTTGAATACTGTAAAAAAAGCAAACCTGATATTGTGTTAACAGATATCACTATGCCTATAATGGATGGAATGCAGCTAATCCAGGAGTTGAAAAAGATATATAACGACATAAAAATTGTTGTTTTAACTTGTCATGATGATTTTAAACTCATAAGAGGTGCGTTTAAGCAAGGCGCCGATGATTATATCTTAAAGTATGAAATTGAGGAAAATGGACTGATTGATATTCTATTGAAAATTAAGGAACAAATCTTTAATGAAAAAGGTAGTAGTAGCAGTAGTAGTATACAAATTGTAGTAAATTTGGACGAAATGAAGAAAAGTATTATAAGTGAATTAATGAATTTACAACAAGATGATTTTGTGGGCGAAGAATTGCAAAATAAAATTTTAACATACTGTAAAAGATTAGGTTCAAATAATTTAATATTAGTTATGCTGGGAATTGATGAGGAATATGATGAGGAATTTTTTGAGATTAAAAATGGCTTTGATTTAAAATCAGTAATAAGTGTTATTGATGAAATCTTTAATAGATATGGATTAGGGGAAGTGTTCATTGATAAAGATTTAAGAATCATAGTATTATTAACAATTGAAGAAGAAAATAGTAAGAAGGTAATATTTGAAAAGGTAAATTACCTAATTGAGAATATCTGTATATCGCTTAATGAATATTTTAATTGCAGTATTTCAGTTGGAATAAGTAAAATGCACAACTCATTAGTTTTGGTAAAAAAAGCATATACAGAGGCCGAGGAAGCTTTTTCATTTAGATTTTATAATGGGAAAGGCAGCATTGTTTATTATGAACCTACAATGAAATTTAACAGTATTACAGATATTAATAATATAAAAAAAATTCAAGATAATATTATAGATAAATCCAATTATAGTTTTAATAAAACGAAAATGGTTCAAAGTATCCAACAATATTTTAAATACATGAAGGAACAAGAGATATCACCGTCTATATTCAGACAAGAAGTAAATAATATTTTGTATTCTATTAATTTTTATTTGCTTGAATATTTTGACTCTCGTTTAGATCAAAATGTATATAATAGTAAAAATATTACTCCTTCACTAGTAATAGAAGATATTAAGTATGCAAGTATAATAGAAAAGTATATAATCTTTTGTCTAGAACAAATTGAACAAAATATTCAAAAACAATCTACTCAAATAAAATTAATAAATAAGATAAAAACTTATATAGATAATCACTATAGTGAAGGACTAAGTTTGAAATTTATGTCAGAAGAGTTTCATTTGAATAAAAATTATTTATGTCAATATTTTAAAAAAGAAATGAATAAAAACTTTATAGATTACTTAACACAATTACGGATTGAAAAAGCAAAGATGATATTAAAAGATGAAAGTCTATCTGCAATTGAGGTTTCGGAAAGAGTTGGATTCAATAGTGTTAATTATTTTGTAAAGGTTTTTAAAAAAACAACAGGGAAAAATATTACAGAATATAAAAAATCTTAATTTTTGGAATCAAAATCTAAATATTTTACACCTTATTCTTAATATTTGTATTTTTCGACAACTGTAAACGTATAGATGGCTAATATTTTGCAGAAGTCTATAAGTTTTAACTATTATGAAAAATATTTTTCTAAGTTATAATAAAAATATAAAAAAAAGCAATTAAATTATATTATTATAGGAGGAATCTTGATGAATAAAAAGAATTTTAAAAATTTAACGTTTATAATCACAACTATATTATTAGGTTCAGTTTTATCAGGTTGTGGTGCTAGTTCGTCAGGTACAACTAAAAGTGAGACTGTAAATCTTACATTGTGGGATCATAATGAACCTTATTCAACGGCTGACCAGAAGATAATTGATTTGTTTAATAAAAAGAATCCTAATATCAAAGTTACGGTTGAAAACAAAGGTGAACAGTATGATACTTTATTAAATACTGCAATACAAGCAGGAGACGCACCAGATATATTTTGGTCAAATGGTAATAAAGATAATAAACTTTCAAGTATAGTAAAAAATGGTGGAGCAATGGATTTGACTGATAAAATAGACTTAACAAAGTTTAACACTAGTGCTCAATCGATTCTATTTTTAAAGGATGCGGCAGGAAAGGATAAACTATATGTAACCCCAGGAGCTACTCTTGAAACAAGGGTTACTTATTACCATAAAGACATATTTGAAAAGTATGGAATAAAAGTTCCTAATACTTTGGCAGAATTTGAGACTGCTTGTGATACATTACTTAAAAATGGAATTACACCTATATCATTAGGAGAAAAATCAAGTTGGGATATTTTATTCACTTTAGAACCAATAATTGCAGCAATAGCACCTGACTGGTTGGATGAAGCTGCAGCTGGAAAAGCAAAAATTAATGATCCAAGATTGCTTAAATGCTTAAATAAATATGAAGAATGGAAGAAAAAAGGGTATTTTACGAACAATGGATTAGGTTCAGATACTACTGCAGCAACTCTAAATTTCGCTAAGAAAAATACTGCTATGCTTATAAATGGATCTTGGCTTGTAAGTGATATTAAAAGTAGCAATCCAGATGTAAACCTAGGAGCTTTTCAGATGCCAATGGTTAAAGGTGGGAAATCAATGGTTGTTACTTATTCAGTCGGTTGGGCAGGGTATGCAAAGACAAAACATCCTGCTGAGGTATTGAAATATTTACAATTTGCATCATCGGTAGAAGCACAACAAGCGTTTGTTACATCTACAGGAAGTATTCCAGCAATGTCAAGCTTAAAGGCTAATGATCAATTGACAAAAGACATGGGTACTGCTAACAAACAGGTAGATAGTTTCTATTCAATTATTGGTTACAGAGCTAAAGAGGGTTTAAATCCAAGAAAGCTTTGGGAAGATGATAGTTCAAAGTGGGTTGGAGGAAAAATAACTGCCCAGAATTTAATAAAGGAACTTGATGCTGCACAAGATTATTCGAAAAAAAGATAACTAATATTACTTTTAGAATTTAAGTGGAGTCTTAAAAACTCTGCTTTAATTTTAAAAAAACTTTTGTGGAGAGGTGGAATATGAAATTTTTTAGAAAAAGACCATACATATTATTTATATTACCAGGACTAATTTTATATACAATTTTTAGTGTTTATCCTATGATTGATTCAATTAGATATAGTTTTTACGAGTGGTCTGGAATTGGTCCCATGAAATTTATAGGTCTTCAAAATTATTATAAACTGTTGTTTGATCCAAGAACGTCAGCAATGTTTTTATCAGCATTTTTGAACAATATGAAATATATATTTTGGACTCTTTTGGTTATTACCCCAATACAAGTTCTATTTGCATATCTAATATATACAAAAATCAGAGGATACAAAATTTTTCAAATGTTAATTCTTATGCCATGGGTAATTGGCAATGTCATTACTAGTTTCTTTTTTATGATGATGTTTAATGGACAAATAGGATTAATTAATAATATTTTACAAACACTTCATCTTCAAAAGTTTCAACAAGATTGGTTTGGAAATCCTAAATACTCATTTATAGTATTGATTATAGCTGTTACATGGTCAGGTGTAGGTTATGGTATGATCTTGTTTGTAGCAAATATGAGAGATATTTCAGAATCAATTATAGAAGCAGCATTAGTAGACGGTGCAGGAGCATTAAAAAGGTTTACTTCTATAATACTCCCATTAATGTGGCCATCTATAACTAATGTGATAGTGCTTGACACAATATGGGGTTTAACTGTTTTTGATTTACCATATATGATTGCTGGAGCTAATGGTGGAGCAACAGGCTCATTAGACTTTATGAGTACATTCTTTTTTAGGTATGCTTTTGGTAGTTCATTAAATGGAGATGCGGCTTTTGGTTTCGGAGCAGCTGTTAGTGTGGTAATGTTTGTTATGATATTAAGTGTAACACTCATACAGTCGAAATTACTTAAAAAATTGGAAATTTGAGGGTGGTGGAAATATTATGAAAAAAGAATCTATCGATTTTAAATTTAGTAAATCAGAAAAAACATGGAAAAAATTTTTTACGGTGATACTTGTTATGTATTGTTCATTTACAATATATATGCTTGCAATGACCGCATCTAATTCTTTTAAGACAAGACAAGATTTATTATATAATACTTTTGGATTACCAAAAGCAATATCTTTTGAAAGTTTTAAACATGTGTTTATGAATGGATACTTAAGAGGTCTTTTTAATTCCGTTGTTATTACAGTTTTAGTAGTTGTAGGTGCCATAGCCTTAGCTTGCACTGTTGCTTATGGACTTTCAAAATTTAAGTTTAAATTTAAGGGTTTAATATTAGCATATTTTTTAATGGGTATGATGTTGCCTGTACAGTTAAAATTAATACCTCTTTATAATATTATAAAAATGCTTCACCTCAATAATAATATTTTTGGAGTAGTAATAATAGGAATTTCAAATCTATCTCTTCCTGTTTTTATTTTATCTATGTTTTTCAAAACTCTTCCAGGAGAGTTGTACGAAGCAGGTAAAATAGATGGAGCAAGTGAATTTAGAATTTTTTATTCAATTATGTTACCACTAGCACGACCTGTTATATCTGCAGTGGCATTACTTACAACATTCGCTACGTGGAACGACTTTTTTATTCCACTTGTATTCTTATCAACTAAAAGTAATATGACACTTCCACTAATGATTAATAATTATACAGCAACATTACTACAAAGTTGGAATTATTTATTTGCAGCAGTTACTTTATCAATTATACCAATAATTTTTATGTTTTTCTTTTTCTCTGAACAAATAGTTTCTGGAATTGCGAATGGAGGGGTTAAGGAGTAGGAAAATTGACAGTTATAAAAAAGATTATGTAAAATAAACTCCCATCCCTCTTAAGCTTATATATACCAGGGGATGGGAGTTTTAAAATTAACTATATGTGATAGGAGGATTAGTGTGGAAGAACAAAGTAGAAAATGGAAATCAAAATTCATATGGCGAGATCATGGCGAAAAAAGAAATTTTAATGCAGAAAATGAAGTTGTATATTTTCGTAAAGTATTTGAAATTGAAGATAATGAATGCCAATTTTTAGCACATATTTCAGCAGATAGCAGATATCGTATGTATTTAAATGGTGAGTCTGTAGCAGTAGGACCTTGTAAAGGAAATGGCTTTTCTTTTTATTACGAAACAGTTGATTTATCAGACAGATTACGAGTTGGCAAAAATATTATTGCAGTCAAAGTTTTACATCATCCACCAATAGGAGAAAATATTTCTGTATGGCGTTCACCTCTGGGTATGCTTATTTTTGATGGGGAATTGACTGATAGTAACGGGACTAAATTAGAAAATATAGTTTCAGACGATTCTTGGGTTTGCCTAAAGGATGAGTCTGTTCGCTTTGTGGAAGGTAGATACAATACTATGTTTTTGGGAGGGTCTGAAAGAGTAGAAGGAGAATTTAGTAACTTTGCGTGGGAGAAACTGGAGTATGATGATAATCACTGGGAGAGATGTATTTGCTATGATTCTTTAGATGTTTCAACGGGGGTCTTGAATACTTGGCAGCTAACTAAAAGAACCATTCCAATGCTTTATGAAGAGCGTAAAGAATTTGTTGGAATAAAGTACGTGAATGATGAAGAAATTAAAAAAGAGGATATATTAGAAAAGTTTTCTTCAACTAATAAGGGATGTTTAAAACTTGATTCGGGAAAGCGTTTTATAGTAGAAATTGATGCAGGAATACTGACAACAGGATATATAAAGATTAGGCTAAGTGGTGGTAAGGATAGTATAATTAAAATTCTTTGCGCTGAATGTTATGAAAATGAACCAATTGAAATACCTTGGACAAGGGACCGAGGGGTTAGAGATGATGAGAAGAAAGGCAAATTATATGGCGATATTGATATTTATAAGGTTTCAGGCAGAGGTAATAAAGATGGAAACCTATTTGAAAGCTACGAACCCTTTTGGATTAGAACCTTTCGATTTATTAGAATAGAAATTACTGTTGGTGAAAGCCCCCTATATATTCATAGTTTTAATTATAGAGAGACAGGATATCCCCTCGAGGTAAAGGCAGAGTTTCAATGTTCAGATATTTCCTTACACAAACTTTGGGATATAAGCATTAACACACTGAGACGCTGCATGCATGAGACTTATGAAGATTGTCCTTATTATGAACAGTTTCAGTATACTATGGACACGTACCTTCAGACACTTTTTACTTATCATGTCAGTGGAGATGATAGGTTAGCAAGAAAAGCTATTTATGATTTCCATAGTTCATTATTACCGCAAGGTTTGTTACAAAGCAGGTATCCTTCAATTGAACCTCAAATTATACCTGCATTTAATTTTTATTGGATTCTAATGTTGCATGATCATTATAGCTATTTTAGAGATAGTAAATTGGTAAAAAGGTACCGTGCAACCATGGATACAGTGCTTGAATGGTTTGATAGACGTTTAAATGAGGAAGGGTTGGTGGATAATATCCCAGATCAGTATTGGAAGTTTGTTGACTGGGTTCCAGAGTGGAGAAGTGGTAGAGGAGTTCCACAAGCTGCAAAAACAGGATCTTTGACAGTGTACAGCCTTATGTATGCGGTATCTTTACAAAAGGCTGCAGAATTAAACAAAGTTGTAGGTAGAAAAGAAATAGCACAGGAGTATTTAGAAAGAGCCACAAAAGTTAACCATGCTGTTATAAAAAATTGTTGGTCAGAAGAGAATAAAATGTTCAGAGATGGACCTGCTGTAGAATTATACAGTCAACATGCTCAGATTTGGGCTGTGTTATCGGGTGCAATTGAAGGAAAAAATGCCTCAGATCTTATGGAAGTTGCAACTAAAATCAAAACTATTGCGCAAGTTTCATATGCTATGTCTTATTTTCTTTTTAGAGCACTTTCGAAAACTGGACTTTATGATAAATCCTTTGAATTGTGGGATGCTTGGAGGGAAATGACGAACTTAAATGTTACAACATGGAATGAAGACCCTGTAACACAGCGTAGTGAATGTCATGCTTGGGGGGCAGTGCCTCTGTATGAATTCTGTGCAGAGATTCTAGGAGTAAAACCAAGCGAGGGTAATGCTGACAGTATCACTATTGCTCCGAAACTGGGCCCACTTACCTGGGCTAAAGGAAAAGTTGTAACAAGGCTAGGAGAAATTGGTGTAAGCTGGAAGCTGATAAATGGGAATTTTAATATTGATATTTATAATCCTAATAAAGCCAATATAGATATGTACTTGCCTGATGGAACAATTATAAAGAATTTATGTGACAAAGTAATACAACTAAAGTCTAAACTAAACTAATAGGTAACATGCTGAATGTAATATAAGGAAAAAAGTGTTACTATATATAATCTTTCAATAGAATTACACAGTATAAATTTATCAAAAAAACTATACGTAAAGAGGTGTCATTAATGAATTATATATATCAAAATCCTTCACTTACACCAATGGAAAGAACATTAAACCTACTTTCACTTATGACTTTGGAAGAAAAAGTTGGACAGATGATGCAAATAAGTTATAGCATGGTGAATCCAACTGAAGCGGAAGAGTGGGTCAGCAAAAAATTCTCAGGCTCGTTCCTTCATGTTCTAGGAGATAATGCGGATCATCTTCAAGAATTAGCATTATCTACAAGACTTGGAATTCCGCTTATATTTGGTATAGATGCTATACATGGTCATGGACTTCTTAATGGGGCAACAATATTTCCTTCACAACTTGCTATGTCATGTAGCTTTAATACAGACCTTATAGAAAAAGCTGGGCGCGTAACGGCTAAAGAAGTTGCTGCTGATGGCTTACATTGGACGTTTTCTCCTGTACTTTGCATTGGACGCGATATGAGATGGGGACGTATTGATGAGACCTTTGGAGAAGATCCTTATCTTATAGGGGTATTAGCTTCTGCGATAATCAAAGGCTATCAAGGTGAGAATTTATCTGATCCAAATAGTATATTGGCTTGTGCTAAACACTATTTAGCTTATGGTGAAAGCACAGGTGCTAAAGATGCTTACGACACTGAAGTTACTGTAAGAAAAATACGAGAAGTTTTTTTGCCACCATTTAAGAAGGCAGTTGAAGTTGGTTGTGCTACCTTCATGACGGGATATCAATCTATAGATGGAACACCTATGGCAGTCAATAAAAAAATGCTAAAAGGCATATTAAAAGATGAACTTGGATTTGAAGGATTTGTAGTTACAGATTGGAATAATACAGGGAGCCTTGTGAGTAATCAAAAAGTATCTCCTGACATTTTCGATGCGTCTAAGAAAACTATCGAAAGCGGAAATGATATGATTATGAATACTAATGATTTTTATGACGCTACTTTGGAACAAGTTAAAAAAGGTGAAATTTCTGAATCACTTATTGATGAAGCCGTTAAGAGAATACTAAATATTAAGTTTTCAATGGGACTCTTTGATGGTAAGAAAAGACGTGGTTATGTTTCTAAAGACGTTATTAATTGCGTTGAACATCAAGAAGCTAACATTCAGCTCACAAGAGAATCTATGGTATTATTAGAAAACAAAAATAACACATTACCACTTAAAAATATTAAAAAAATTGCTGTAATAGGTCCTAATGCAGATGATATACAAGCTCAGTTCGGGGATTGGACATTTTTCAGCCATCCGAATCCTAGCCCCGATGCTATACCTAATTTTGAGTATTATACCATGTTAAGAGGGATCCAAGAATTGGCTTCATCTAAAGAGGTAGAAGTTAGCTATCATAAAGGCTGCGATATTATGAATAAAGAAGACATAGATATAGATGGTGCTATTAACTCATGCAAAGATGCGGATGTAATAATTGCTGTGGTGGGAGACTGCCTTGCACTAAACGGTGAGTTTAAAGATAGAGCTACTCTTGATTTATCTGGATCTCAACAGAAGCTTTTGGAAGAACTAAAAAAATTAAATAAACCTTTGGTGGTTGTACTAGTTAATGGCAAACCCCTATCTATTCCATGGATAACGCAGAATGCAGATGCAGTCATAGAAACTTTTAATTCTGGAACATTAGGTGGAAAAGCATTGGCGCAAATTCTGTTTGGAGAATTTAATCCTTGTGGAAAACTTACAATCTCATTTCCATATCATAGCGGGCAAACGCCTGTATATTATAATCATTTGCCAGGTTGGCATAGTCCTAAATATGCAGATATGCCTGTAGAAGACCCTTTATATAGCTTTGGTTATGGACTGTCTTACACTAATTATGAGTATTCTAATCTCAAACTTTCTAAGGCGATATGTTCAAAAGAGGATACTATAACAGTAAGTGTTGATGTCACTAATGTGGGTGAGTCTGATGGTACAGAAATTGTACAGTTATACATTAACGATATTGTAAGTTCTGTTATGACTCCTGTGAAAGAATTAAAAGGCTTCAAAAGAGTATTTATAAAAGTTGGAGAGACAGAGACTGTAAACATTAATTTAGCCATTTCCGATCTTACTATTGTAAATGCTGATGAAGAATATGTAGTAGAGCCAGGAGAATTTGAAATTATGGTAGGTTCAGACTCAAGAGATCAAAGTCTGATTAAAGAAATTATTACAGTAAAATAGTTATAAATTATTAATGAACTCAAAAGTTGTGGATATTATTATAACTAATAGCAGTGCTAGCCAAAATAAGTTGGTTAGTTCTGCTTTTTTTATATTTCAAAGGGTGCATGTTCAAGAGTTATATTATTGTATAATAATAAGTATTGACAAAAAAGTTTTAAGAGTTAATATTAATTCATACCCTAATGAACGAGGTGAATGAATGAAAAAAAGCTGTATATTAGGTAGGATAAACGAAATCAACTCTATTTCTAATAAGTTTAAAACCAGAGGCGTTATATATAAAGCAGAATTAGTAGAATAATTAAATATGGAAATGGGAGGAATAGTAATGAAAATAGAAGTGTGGTCCGATTTTGTGTGTCCGTTTTGTTATATAGGTAAAAGGAGATTAGAAATTGCTTTAAAAAAATTTGAATATAAGAACGAAGTTGAATTAGTTTTTAAAAGTTTTGAGCTTGATCCGTCATCTAAAAAGAAATTTGATGGAAATATTCATGAGATTATAGCAAAAAAATATGGCATACCAGTAGAACAAGCTAAAGCATCAAATAACCAAATAGCTGCGGAGGCTAAGGCTATAGGTCTTAACTATAATTTTGATGATTTAATTCCAACGAATACTTTTGATGCTCACAGGGTAGCACATTATGCAAAAACACAAGGTAAGATGAATGAGTTATCAGAAAGAATTTTAAAGGCATATTTTGTAGATTCTTTAAATATATCTGATAATAAAGTATTAGCTAGTCTTGCTTACGAAGTAGGTCTTAATAGCGAAAAAGTATTAAGTATTTTAGAATCAGCTCAGTATAGTAACGAAGTACGAAAAGATGAAGAAACAGCTTCAGGGCTTGGAATCAGTGGTGTTCCTTATTTTGTAATTAATAATAAATATACGGTATCTGGGGCACAACAACCTGAAATATTTTTAGAGGCACTTGAGAAAGCAAGAGAAGACGAATATAAGTTATAGTTTGCTCATCTCCATAGGAGCTGACTCCGCAGGAGATGATTTAATTCTTTTTAAGGGGGGTACGTATCAATGGATAAAAAATTATTAAAGCTTTATTCACTTGAAGAAGCTAAAAAAGAGCTATTAAATATTTCTAAATCAAATAAAGTAGAAGCGCCAATATGGTCTTTATATAAGATTTTAGTACATTGTAGTCAAACAATTGAATATTCTATGGAAGGATATCCTAAACTAAAACCTAAGTTTATTCAAATTACTGTAGGCAAAATAGCCATTAAAAAATTTTTAAAACAAGGATTTATGAAACATAGTTTAACTGCACCAGTTCCAGATGCTCCAGTAATACCTAACGAAGGGGATGTGGTAAAAGCAATGCAAAAATTAATTTTTTCCATAGACAAATTCTTGGGGTATAAATCTGATTTATATCCACATCTTTTGTTTGGAAAATTAACAAAGAGTAATTATGACAAGTATTTTGCAATGCATATTGCAGATCATTTATCAGAACTGAATTATTGATAAATAAATTGCGATTTAAATTTTTATGAAATTATAAGTTTGATAACATAAAATTAGCTTTATAAAGGAGAAAATATAGTTATGGTTGCATCAAAAATTTTAATAGGATTAATAGCTTTTGAACATTTATGCATAATGTGGATTGAGATGTTTGCATGGACTACATTGGGTAAAAAAGTATTTAAAGTTTTACCAGAGGACTTATTTCCTAAAACTAAAGTCATGGCAGCAAATCAAGGGTTGTACAATGGATTTTTATCTGCAGGCTTAATATGGTCTTTATTTATTAAAGACTATATGTGGTCAAATAATGTGGCTATATTCTTTTTGTGTTGTGTAATAATAGCGGGTATATATGGAGCGATTACTGTAACAAAGAGCGTATTTTTCAAACAATCACTTCCAGCAATAATAGTTATGGCAGTACTTTTCCTAAAAGTATTATAAAATTCTGATATAATGTTTTTAGAATAGTTATAAAGGAGTTATTAAATGAAGTATTATTTAGCACCAATGGAAGGAATTACGGGATACGTATATAGAAATTCTTATAAAAAATTTTTTAATAATATTGATAAATACTTTACACCTTTTATTGTTACAAATAAAAGTAGAAGTCTTAAGTCTAAAGAATTAAGAGATGTTTTGCCTGAAAATAATAAAGGAATGAATGTAGTTCCACAAATACTTACTAACGATTCAGAAGGTTTTATTATTACTTCTAGAAAATTACAACAATTAGGGTATGACGAGGTTAATTTAAATTTAGGATGTCCTGCTGGAACGGTTGTCTCAAAAAATAAAGGATCAGGGTTTCTAGCCAAAAGAGAAGAACTCGATATGTTTTTAGATGAAATATTTAAAATAGATGATATGAAAATTTCTATAAAAACTAGAATAGGAAAAGATAGTCCAGAAGAGTTTTATGAGTTAATAAAAATTTACAATAAATATCCTTTAGAAGAATTAATTATCCACCCGAGAATACAGAAAGATTTTTATGGGAATAAACCTAATTTACAGGTGTTTAAAGATGCATTATCTTTAAGCATAAATCCAGTATGTTATAATGGGGATATTTTCACTAGTGATGATCATAATAAACTAATGAAAACTTTTCCAGAAGTAAAAAAGGTAATGATAGGAAGAGGAATAATAGCCAATCCAAGGTTAATGAATGAGATTAAAAATAATACTAATATAGATAAAAAAGTATTAAAAGATTTTCATGATGAAATTTTAAATAAATATATAGAATTATTTGATGAAGATAGAAATGCAATATTTAGAATGAAAGAACTATGGGGATATATGATTTATATGTTTTCAGATAATAAAAAGTATGCTAAAAAAATAAAGAAGTCACAAAATTTAAGTGATTACAATGAAGCTGTCTTAAGTTTATTTACTGAGCAGGAGATAATAGAAGGGGCTGGATTATTTAATAATTAATATTAAATAAGTATGATTAAGAAGAGCAAGAGAAGATAACTATCTTTTGTTTTTGCGAGGAGAGATGATATAATATCAACATCTAAGAATAAAATTGTCTAATAGATAAAGTGATAAATTAGGATGGGTTAGGGCGTCGAAATGATTAATACATATAAATTATTGATAATTGAAGATGATAAAAACATGTGTGAAGTCTTAAGTAATATTCTAAGCAAATGGGGATTTGAAGTAACTGTATGTGAAGATTTTGAAAAAATAATAGAGTGCTTTAAAGAATGTGAACCTAAGGTTGTTCTTATGGATATTAATCTTCCAATTTGTGATGGATTTTATTGGTGTAAAAATATAAGAAAAATATCTAAGATACCAATTATATTTGTATCTTCAAGGGATAGTAATATGGATATAGTAATGGCAATTAATAATGGTGGAGATGATTATATACAAAAACCATTTGATTCAAATGTTTTAATTGCAAAAATACAAGCTATTATAAGAAGGACATATGAGTATAAAAATGAAGAAGCAAGAGTATTAAAATGTGATGATTTATTGTTAAATTTAGATAATACAACCCTTTTATATAATGAAAATTCTTTAGAACTTACAAAAAATGAAATGCTCATTTTACAAACTCTTATGGAGAATAAGGGAAAAGGGGTTTCTAGAAGCAAACTAATGAAAAAGCTTTGGGATGATGATATATATGTTAATGAGAACACTTTAACAGTTAATATTAATAGATTAAGAAATCGCTTAGAGAAAGTTGGAATAAAAGATTTAATAATAACACGAAAAGGCATTGGATATATAATATTATGATATTAAGTCAACTGTTTGGATAAAAATCCTGAATGGTTGGCTTTTTATTAAGAGACAAAAAATATAGTTATTTATATAAAGGATAAAAAGGGGAAAATAGTAGATGAAGTTAATTGATTATATGAAGATTAATAAAGTATGGTTAACAAATAATATAATAATTTTTATAATAACTAATTGTATAGTATATACCAGTAGTACTATAAATAAAGCGTTTAAAGATATTGTGTATATGGACGTGCTTATTTTATTAATAGCATTTATAACTTTTACCTATGGATTTATAAAAGAAAAAAATAAATACAGTAATATTTTGAAATTCAATGAGGGATTAGCTAATAAAACAAATGATTTTCATTTAAATATTGTTTCAAATATTTTAGAAAAACAAAGTTTAGAATATCTAAAGAAGGAAGAAAGTTTAAAAAACAATATAAATGATTTTGAAGATTATATTACAAAATGGGTTCATGATATTAAAATTAATATTGCTATTGTTGATTTATTATTAGAAGACTTGGAAGAGGATGAATCGCAAAAGATAATATCTGAAATGAAACAAATGGAGTTTAGTGTAAATCAAGTTCTATATGTTACAAGAGCAAATAATTATAATTTAGATGTGAAAAGTGAGCAAGTAGCAGTAGGAGATGAAATTAGAAAGGCAATAAAAGTGAATGCAATATTTTTCATAAACAAAAACATTGAAATAATATTAGAGGTTGAAGGTTTTAATATAATAAGTGATAGAAAATGGATTCACTATATCCTTTCTCAAATTATTAATAATAGTAGTAAATACACCAATGAAAATGGACAATTACATGTTTTGAGTAAAGAAGATAGCAAGGCTTACTATTTACATATTAAAGATAATGGAATTGGTATTCCAAAGGAAGATATAAATAGAATATTTAATAAAGGATTTACTGGAAAAAATGGAAGAACAAGAACTAAATCAACTGGCATTGGTTTATATTATGCAAAAAAGATGTGTAATAATTTAAATATAGATTTAAAGGTAGAAAGTAGAGAGGGTGAGTACACTGAATTTATTTTAAGCTTTTACAAGTTAGCCGATTACTATAATGTTACACCAATGTCACATTAGAATCTAATTTGTAACCTTGATAGGTGGAGGAGTAATCGGGTATAAATTATACTATAGATACGAGGTGATAATATGAAAAAAATTGTATCGGTATCAAAATTAATTAAAGAATATGGAAGGTTAACTAATAAACATAAAGTATTAAAGGAAGTAGATTTAGAAATTAATGAAGGTGAATTTATTAGTATAATGGGACCTTCAGGTTCAGGAAAAACTACCCTTTTAAATGTCATGTCAACAATAGACAAAGCAACTTCAGGAGAGGTTTTAATTGATGGTAAAGATGTGAACAGTCTAAAAGAAAATGAATTAGCTAGGTTTAGGAGAGACGTAATAGGTTTTGTTTTTCAAGATTTTAATTTGTTAGATAATATGACAATAAGAGATAATATTGCATTGCCATTAACATTAAACAATGAAAAGGTAGAGATAATATTAGAAAAAATTAATAAACTAACAAAGCTCTTAGGTATTGAAAAACATCTAGATAAATATCCTTATCAATTATCAGGGGGCCAAAAGCAAAGAGCAGCAATCTGTAGAGCATTAATTACATCTCCAAAGGTGATTTTTGCAGATGAACCAACTGGTGCTTTAGATTCTAAATCAGCTATAGAAGTTCTTGAATGTTTTGTAAATATAAATAAAAATTATAATACTACAATTATAATGGTAAGCCATGATGCCAGGGCTGCAAGTTATGCAGATAGAGTAATGTTTTTGAAGGATGGCAATATATGTGGTGAGTTAGACAGCAATGGAGATAAAAACGAGATGTTTAAAAAGATTCTTAATATGATAGCTATGATGGGGGGAGAAAGCGATGAACTCATTTAAACTATCATTGAAGCTTTTTAAGGATAATATAAAGGTATATAAACTTTATTTGCTTATTACAATTGTATCTGTTGCAACTTTATATAACTTTTTAGCTATAGAAAACAACGATGTATTTACTGCAATTAGTGAAAGGTTTCAGGCAGCAAGTGTAGCAAGTCTTTCATGTGGATTTATCTTAGTATGTACAGTGATATATTTTATATTTAATGCAGATGAATTTTTTCTATTAAATAGGAAAAAGGAGACCGCTTTGTATATGTTAATGGGAATTACTCAATCAAAAATTGGACAAGTATTTGCAATAGAAAGTTTATTACTTGGAGTTACCTCTATGGTTAGTGGACTTGCATTTGGAGTAATATCATCTAAATTATTTTTTATGTTACTCGCAAAATCAATTTCTTTAAATGTAGAGATACCTTTCAAAATATCATTAAACTCTATTTTTATAGTAATTTTAGCATTCTCATGTATTTTTGGAATATTAGGTTATAAGAAATATAGAGTGGTAAAAAAAAGTAAACTCATAGATATGATTAATGCTACAAAGGAAAAAGAAAATCTACAAAAGTTAAGATATTTTAAGGGAATCTTGGGGGTATTATTAATTTTAGCTGGCTACTTAGTTGGAGTTATGATTAAAAGATGGGATCTAGATTTGATGTTTTCATCTATGACAGCACTATTATGTGTTTCAATAGGAACATACTTTTTCTTTGGAAGTTTCATGTCCATAGTTTTTAATAAGATGATTAAAAACAAAAATATTGTATATAAGAATGTTAGGTTAGTAAGTATTTCTAATGTGTATTTTAGACTAAAAGGAAATTATCACAATCTAGCTATGACGGCAATATTATGTGCAGCAGCTATAACAGCCTTTGGAGTAAGCTTATCCTTTGAGAAAGTTGCCCAAAAAGAAATTATTAAAGAATCTCCATATAGTTTTAGTTATGAAAGTAATGATGAAAAATTAAAAGAAAAAGTAGTAGGAATAATTAATGAATCTAATCATAAGTTAATTGGAATTAATGAAAATAAATTTTTCCTCGGAAAGATTGACTATATAAACTATCCTAAAAAAGTAGATTATAATAATGAAGCAATAATAATAAGCTATTCAACATTAAAAAAGAATTTAGAGTTTCTGAATTATAAAGTAACAGATAATATTAAGCCTAAGGGAGGCGAGGCTGTTTTTATAATAAGTGCAACAACATTAGCATCTCCATTGAATGCTCTGAAAAAAGAAATAAAAATAAAAAATAGAGATTATGTAATTAAAAAACAAGAAGATATACCTTTTACTGGGATTATAAAGAAATTAGGAAAAAAGAATATATATATTTTAGAAGATGATGAATATGAAAAGGTTAAGGAAGGTTTTAATGAAACATATTTAAATTGCGTTCAAATAAGTAAGGAGAAAGAGGCAGACCAATTAATATTAAACATAAGTAAAGTCATAAAAAAGGATAAGATATATCCACATATCAATGAATATACATGGGATTATTATGCAATAGAAATATTTCATTTTTTAGGGTTAATAATGTCTATAATATTTATAATTTCAACCTTTAGTACAATTTATTTTAAAATATTAAAGGATGCCTTCATGGATAAAGAGCAGTACAAAATATTGAAGAAAATAAGTATGAGCAAAGAGGAAGTAAAGAGATCTGTGTATGTACAAGTTGGAATTTCATTTATTTTACCTGGTAGTGTAGGGATACTCCATAGTATTATTGCAATGAAGATGTTAGAACAAATAATGAATTTTTCATTTAATACTCAGTTAATAATTGCGATATGCTTATATTCAATAACAATGATTTTATTCTATTTTTTCATAAGTAATAATTACGTGAGGATGGTCTATGAAGAAGGTGATTATAATGCTTAAAAAGACACTAAAGATATTAAAAAAAATTATTGTTGTGATATTAGCATTGTTAACAATTATATCTATAGTAGGTCAAGTTCGAAAACATCTAGAAAAGGACGATGTTAATCATTTAGGTACATTAGTTAATGTTGATGGTAAAAAAATGCACGTATATTCTGAGGGAGTAGGAAAAAAAACAATTGTTTTAATGCCTGGTTTAGGAAGTATTGCACCTTCAATTGATTTTAAACCTTTGATTAAAGAATTAAAAAAAGACTTTAAAGTAGTCGTTGTTGAACCCTTTGGTTATGGGTTTAGCGATGAAACTCCAAAAGAGCGTAGCGTAGAAAATATTGTTGCTGAAACCAGGGCGGCATTGAAGGAAGCGAATATAGCTGGGCCATATATACTTATGCCTCACTCTGTATCAGGCATATATGCTCAATATTATGCAGCGGTTTATCCGAAAGAAATTAAAGCAATAATTATGATGGATACAACATTAGTTAAAGCATGTCTAGATGAAGCGGATAAAGTTGATTTATCTATTGGTAAAAAGCAATATATCGCAGCTACTGTAGGAAATGTCTTAGGCATTGATAGGATATACTATAATAACATTTATAAAGATGAAGCTTGTTTTTCACAAAAGGATAAAAATGATTTAGTTAAAATGGGAGTGCAAAATCCATTTAACAAAACAATGGAAAATGAAGTTAATATGATATTAAAGAATTGTGAAACAGTTAATAAAACTAAAATGCCAAAGGATTTGCCAATACTAAAATTTATACCAATTAGATCTATGAAAGATATAAATAATGAGAAGTATACAAAAATAATGAGTAAAAATTTAAATGAATTTAAGGAGTATACTAAATTTAGTTATTCTACTATAGAAGGAAAACATTACATTTTCTATACGAAATCACAAGAGATTGGAAAAGAAACTCGAGAGTTTTTAGGTAAGTATGATAATTAATATTCTTAAGAAGTGGATTTTAAAGGTTCTGTTTAGCATCCACCAGTGAAAAACTTGACTGAAATACATATGACATTTAGTATAGTAAATGTATGTATAAAATATTGATTGTAGAAGATGATCTTTGCAGTGTTATATGCTGTAGTTTATGGGTTGACAGCTAAGACTTACTATAAAATTGTGCGGCAAGAAAACTAGATAGTAAATTGGAGGAGCTAAATGCAATTTTAGTTGCTCCAATAATTGTTTTTTGTGAAAATTATGAAAAAAGTATTTTAAAGGTAAAGCACCGCCTCTATCAATAAAACACTCAAATAATTATATAACTGCTAAGGTCATTTTTAATAGAGTTTGACAATTATAGCATCAAGTATTAAAATTGTTAGTATGCTAACATAATGGGGAGATGCTTTATGGATCGTTCAAAGGCTATAGGATTTGTAGTAAAAACACTTTCTAATCAAGTGAAACGACAAATTGATATTGGCGTTTCAAAATGTGAGATTGATGGCATAACAGGAATGCAGTGCTGGATCATTGGTTATCTTTGTGATAACGTAGAGAAAAGAGATGTTTTCCAAAAAGATGTTGAAATTGCGTTTAACATTAGGAGGTCCACAGCTACTGTAATTTTACAACTTATGGAAAAAAATGAATTGATAACTAGGGAATCAGTGTCTTGCGATGCACGATTAAAAAAACTTATTCTTACTGAAAAAGCTTTTGGCATTCATCTAAAGATAGAATCCCAAATTATTCAAGTAGAACAAAAAATTGCGAAGGGCTTAACAAATGAAGAAATTGAAACTTTCCTTCGGCTTGTGAACAAAATTTCAAAAAATATAGAATAGTTAACTATCTTGTTAGGCATAGACAGACGGTTATTTTTTGCTGTGTCGTTAGTTACCTAACTGTATGGCTAATGAGAAATATTAATGTATGGAGGTTACCAAATTATGATTAAACGACTTGCAAAATGCGTAGGTGAGTATAAAAAAGACACCATCCTTGCGCCCGTTTTTGTAACATTTGAGGTTATTATGGAGGTTATAATACCATTCCTAATGGCACAAATTATTGATAACGGAATCTCAAAAGGAAATTTAGGTTACATCAGTAAAATGGGTATTGTCCTAGTGCTGTGTACTATATTTTCACTTTTTTTCGGTATGCAATCAGGAAGATATGCAGCCAAAGCATCTGCGGGATATGCGAAAAATGTACGTCGAGAAATGTATTACAATATACAGAGTTTTTCATTCTCGGATATTGAAAAATTTTCAACTGCAAGCCTAGTAACTAGGTTAACTACAGATGTGACCAATGTTCAAAATTCTTACCAGATGATTATTCGTATTTTAGTACGAAGTCCGTTAATGCTTATTTTTTCTTTGATTATGGCATTTAACCTTAATGCAAAATTAGCTTTAGTATTTCTTGTAGCTATCCCATTTTTAGGATTTGGGCTTTACTTAATTATTATCAACGCCCATCCTATTTTTGAGAAAGTATTCCGTACTTACGACCATCTAAACAATGTTGTACAAGAAAACATAAGTGGTATTAGAGTTGTAAAATCTTATGTTCGTGAAGAACATGAAAAAAGCAAATTTGGAGAGGTATCCACAAAAATCTATAATGATTTTTCAAAAGCAGAAAAATTATTAGCTTTTAACAGTCCACTCATGCAGTTTACCATGTATACATGTATTCTCCTAATCTCTTGGTTTGGTGCAAAGATGATTGTAGGTTCAACTATGACCATAGGTCAATTAATGAGTTTACTGGCTTACGCAGCACAAATTTTAATGAGTTTGATGATGCTTTCAATGGTTTTTGTCATGATTACAATTTCTCGTGCTTCAGCAGAAAGAATTGTAGAGGTTTTAGATGAAAAAAGTGATTTGCATAATCCAGAGAAGCCGATTTATGAAGTGCCTAATGGCTGTGTGAAGTTTGAAAATGTAGATTTTAGCTACAATGATGACAAAAATAAACTTTGCCTTAAAAAAATTGATATTTCTATCAAGGCAGGTGAAACCATTGGTATCATTGGTGGAACTGGAAGTGCAAAAACTACCTTTGTTCAACTAATTCCTAGACTTTATGACGTATCAAGTGGAAATATTTTAGTCGGTGGGGTAGATGTGCGTAAATATGATATACAAGCTTTACGTGATGAAGTTGCCATGGTTCTACAAAAGAATGTACTTTTCTCAGGAACAATCAAAGAGAACCTTAGGTGGGGAAATAAAGAGGCTTCGGATGATGAACTCATAAGAGTGTGCAAGTTAGCACAAGCGGATGATTTTATTGCGAAATTTCCACAGAAATATGACACCTACATTGAACAGGGAGGTTCCAATGTTTCTGGAGGGCAAAAGCAAAGGATTTGTATTGCACGTGCACTCTTAAAGAAACCTAAAATATTAATTTTAGATGACTCTACTAGTGCCATAGACACGAAAACAGATTCTCTAATCCGCCGTGCATTCAAAGAGGAAATCCCTAGTACCACAAAGATTATTATAGCTCAGCGTATCTCCTCGGTGGAGGATGCAGATAAGATAATTATAATGGATGCTGGTAGAATAGATGCCATAGGAACTCATGGTGAACTTTTAAAAACCAATAAAATCTATCAAGAAGTCTATACTTCACAGATGAAAGGGGTAGAGACAAATGAAGAATAATAATAAGTCCAAACCTAAATCAAATGGAAAAACCATGAAAAGATTATTTTCATATGTTACAAGTACTTATAAAATACAATTTATAATTGTTGTCGTGTGTATACTATTTAGTGCTCTTGCAGGGGTGGGGGGGTCGCTTTTTCTTCAAATAGTGATTGATGATTACATTACTCCGCTACTTAAAGTTTCAAATCCTGTATTCTCTGGACTTCTAAAAGCTATACTTGTGATGGCTGGTATTTATTGTATTGGCGTTGTGGCGACATTTCTCTATAACAGATTAATGGTAACCATAGGCCAAGGGGTACAAAAGAAAATTAGAGATGAAATGTATTCTCATATGCAAACTCTGTCTATAAAATATTTTGATACTCATTCACATGGCGACATTATGAGTCGCTATACTAATGATATAGATACCTTAAGGCAGATGCTGTCTCAAAGTATTCCACAGATGTTTTCCTCTGCAATTACTATTGTAAGTGTATTTTTGGCCATGCTTTATGTCAGCTGGCATTTAACTGTGCTTGTAATTATAATGGTGGTAGTTATGTTATTTATTACTGGAAAAATTACTGGGAGGAGTTCTGAATTTTTTATTAAACAGCAAAGGTCTATAGGTAAAACAAATGGATTTATCGAGGAAATGATTAATGGACAAAATGTGGTTAAGGTGTTCTGCCATGAGGAAGATTCAAAAGATCAGTTCGACCTTCTAAACGAAGAACTTTGTGATAATGCTACAAAAGCAAATAATTATGCAAATATACTTATGCCTATTATGTCTAATTTAGGTAATCTTCTTTATGTCTTGGTTGCTATTGTTGGAGGAGTTTTAGCACTAAGTGGAATTGGTGGATTAACCCTAGGGGCTATTGCATCATTCTTACAGCTTAGTAAAACCTTCAGCATGCCTATTGGTCAAATTTCTCAACAACTCAACGCTGTTATTATGGCACTGGCGGGTGCACAACGTATTTTTGAATTGATGGATGAAGAATCCGAAGAGGATGAAGGTTATGTAACACTAGTAAATGCTAAATATGAGGGCGATGTTTTATGTGAAACTGAAAAGCGTACAGGAATATGGGCTTGGAAGCACCCTCATGAAGATGGTACTGTTACCTATACTAAATTAACAGGAGATGTACAATTTTTTGATGTGGATTTCGGTTATAATGAAGAAAAAACTGTATTGCATAATGTAAGCCTTGATGCACATTCTGGTGAAAAGTTAGCATTTGTTGGTGCAACTGGTGCTGGAAAAACCACCATAACTAATTTGATTAATCGTTTCTATGATATCCAAGATGGTAAAATTCGATATGATGATATAAATATTAATAAAATTAGAAAAAGTGATTTGCGTCGTTCCCTTGGAGTTGTGCTTCAAGATACAAATTTATTTACTGGAACTATTATGGAAAACATCAAATACGGCAAGCTTGATGCTACGGATGAAGAAATTTATGCAGCTGCAAGACTTGCAAATGCCGATGGATTTATTTCCATGATGCCAAAGGGTTATGATACTATTTTATCAGGAGATGGATCTGGCTTATCACAAGGTCAAAGACAATTATTGTCCATTGCAAGAGCTGCTGTTGCTAACCCTCCAGTTATGATTCTTGATGAAGCTACTTCTAGCATTGATACTCGTACAGAGGCGATTGTACAAAGAGGTATGGATTCACTTATGCAAGGTCGTACAGTATTTGTAATTGCTCATAGGCTTTCTACAGTGAAAAATGCTGATGAAATTATGGTACTTGAGGAAGGTCGAATCATTGAACTTGGTAATCACGAAAAGTTAATATCAGAGAGAGGAAAGTATTATCAGCTCTATACTGGCGCATTTGAACTTGAGTAAAATATTTACTATTAGACCACCGATTTAATAATAATCGGTGGTTTTATTCATGCCAAAAATAAGAACCGTATTGAAATATTCAATACAGTTCTTATTTTTGGTATCTTAGAATTTTTAATGATAATTCGAATTTAAACAAAATATCACTGTTGCTTAGTGAAATTTTCAATAATTCTTCTATCTTATGGTAACGGTAAAAAAATGTACTACAATGTATATTTAGTTTTTTTGAGGTCAATTTTGCATTCCTATTACTTTCTAAATAAACTATTAATGTTTGTAATAATACTGAATTATTGTTTTTATCGATCCCTATAAGCTTGTTAATCAATGGATGAATCAATGTGTGTAGTTCAATCTTTTCAATATTATTATCATTGCTTTGCAATATATGAAATAGATAATATTCTATATAGTCTTTGAAATAAAATAAGAAACCATCAATTTTTAAGTTCTCTGTTAATTTTAAAGCATAAGTAGCTTGTTTATAAAACTCCTTTGTTTTAAGTATGTTTTGAAATGTCAAACTAACCCCCGCTTTTAAATTATTGAGCTTTAAAAAATCTATAAACCTTGTTTTTGTGTTTTCAGAAAATACCTCATCATCTTCTTTACTTACCATGAGAATGATACTATCTTCATAATAAGCAGAAATACAATTCCCAAATATATTTTTAGTAGTAACAATTAACTGCTTTAATCCAAAATTATGACGGTAATCTTGATATGTTTGGCGAAAAGGTATAACAATCAGTAATATATTTTTATTTAATTTAAAATCTATATTTTTTAGTCGTTCTTCTATATAGTTTAGATTATTAATTGAATTTTTTAATAAATCCATTAAATAATATTCTTCTTCGAGTCCTGAACTATTTATAAACAAGTTATCTTTTTGCATTTGTATAGAAAGAGTTTGTGCCAAAGTGTTGGTTAGTTCTAAATCTTCTTCAAGAAATTCTCGATTTTCTTGTAAAATACATATGTACGCTACAGTAATATTATTAATACGAATACCACAAAAGATAAGACTTTTATCAGAAGCGTGAAAAAAAGATGTACTTGAACTATAAATATTATCTATACATTTATTTTTTTTCATAAGATTAACAGTATCAATTAACAGATAAGTTTGATCATTGTAAGTTTCTATACTAGATGTAATAGAATTAGCGAAAGTGGAACGACCAAGAATACGATAACTAGTATCTAAAATAAAAATAGGGTTATTTAAATAGCTTTCACATATATTTAAAGTTTTATTAATATCATTACAAGCAGATAAGCTATTATAGATATTCAACTTTTTAGCAAATAGTTTATATTCTGTAAACATAAATTCACAAATTAATCTATAAATTTCTTCTATACTATTTTTAGTCTCAATCTGTAAAATATGAATGTCTTCACTTGCTTTATTTACGATAAATAAAATATTGTCTTTATTAATTAATAAAGATTTATGGTTTTTTGTTGTCAAATACAAAGCATTTGGAGAAAATTCCATATTATCTTGCAAAAAGAATACTTCATCAATAATAGTATCCGGATTATGTGTTCCCCAAATTTTAATGTTTGGTTTATTTTCAAGAAAATTTAATAATGCTTTAAGTTTAGCCAAAAAATTACCTCCTCTTGTAGATTAGAAAAATTTCTAAAATCATACTATTAAAGTATGGCAGTTTCATAATTATTTCTGATGAATGGTGTATTAATTTATGTTAATATTATAAATGTTCACTCGTTAGTGTAACAAAAAAAACACGTATTAACAATAATATAGTAATATATATGATTTATAAAGAGGAGATTTTATTATGACTTTTAAAGTAATGGGCGTTACAGCTGGTAGAAAAGATTCGAATTCTGAAATTTTATTAAAAGAAGCACTTTTAGCTTGTGAAAAACAAGGGGCAGAAATCACAATGATTAATCTAAGGGATTATAACATTATGGATTGTACAGGATGTACAGCATGTACACATGGTATGACTACTGGTAAAAATGTTGGGTGCAGCTTAGATAAAAAAGATGATAAAAAGGCAATTATGGAAGTTATGTTAAATCAAGATGCTGTTATTTTCTCAGCGCCTACATATGATTTAATGCCAACTGCAACATTTTTAAAATTTATGCATAGAAGCTTAAGTTATGCATCTTCATTTTTAGAATCAATAGGTGCAATTGAACATAAAGATAGAGTTGGCGCTTTAATTGCTGTGGGAGGATCTACTCGTTCATGGCAATCTATGGCGTTAGAAGCTATGCAGGCAACTTGCTTTACAAATGATTTTCTAATTATTGATATGTATTTGGCTACTCGTGTGCCAGCTCCAAAACAATGTTTATTACATGATGATATGATTAAACGTGCCGAAGAAATTGGTAACAATGTTATGAAATCATTAAATACCACAGTAGAAAAAAGACAATGGTTAGGTGATGAAAACATGGGCTGGTGCCCAAATTGTCACTCTAATGCATTGATTTTAGGGGAAGTTCAATGGGACGGATTACATTTCCCTATTGAATGTCAAGTTTGTGGTGCTGGTGGAGACTTAGAAAAAACAGAAACTGGCAAATGGAAATTTGTTATTGCTAAAGATGGATTATGTCGTGACCGTACTACTATTGAAGGTCAGGAACATCATTTAAAAGAAATTGCTCATACACAAGGCGGGTTTTATACAGATGAGAACTTAGCAACTGTTAAAGAAAAGTTTGGTAAATATAAAGATTTAAAATTTCCTACAATAGAAATTGATAAAGTATAATTTTATCAAGTAATGGTTAATAGAGGAATATTAAAGTGTTTATTTTTTTATTATAGCATATAAAAATGTATTGACATACAATAATGAAAATGTTATCATAAATATAGATTAAATAATAGGATTGTTACTGATTAGCAGGCAAAACCTAATTTGAGATGAGTGCAAACTTTGTCTTATTTTAGGTTTTTTTTATTGCAATTAAAGATAGTTGCCTTGTGATCATAAAAAAATACTGTAAATTTAATTGTAGATTAGTGTAAAATTTCAGCTTTATATTTGAATGCAAATCTAATAATTATAGTGGCATTGGGGTGAATACTATTATTATAAAAAGGATATTAAATAATAATGTAGTTACGGCTATAGATGAAAAATCTAAGCGTGAAAAGGTAATTATGGGTAGAGGAATTGCTTTCCAAAAGAAAAATGGAGATATGGTTGATGTTTTGAAAATTGAAAAAGTCTTTATTTTGGAAAATAAAATTGAGAATGAGAAATTTTTAAAATTGATTAATGAAATCCCGATGGAGCATATAAAATTATCAGAGACAATTATAAGTTATGGGAAAGAAAAATTAAATACACAATTTGATGATCATATTTATATTGCATTAACAGATCATATTGATTTTGCTATTAAAAGATACAAAGAAGGTATTAGTTTAAAAAATCAGCTACTTTGGGAAATACAAAGGATACATAAAAAAGAATACGAAGTTGGTTTATGGGCACTGGATTGTATTGAAGATGAAATAGGCATTAAAATGGATTTAGATGAAGCAGGTTATATTGCTCTGCATTTAGTAGATGCTGCTCTTAACCAAAGTATGGATAATACAATAAACATTATTTCAATCGTTCAAGAAATATTAAACATAATAAAATATTTTTTCAACATAGAATTTGATGAAAACGATATTTCTTATGATAGGCTTGTTACGCACTTGAAGTATTTTTCACAAAGGGTAATTTCGAATAATAGGTTGCCAGAAGATAGTAACGAATTTTTGAAGATGGTAGAAATAAATTATTATAAACCATATACTTGTGCATTAAAGATAAAAATATTTATTGAGAAAAACTATTGTTACACAATAAATGATGGAGAAATAGTTTATTTGAGTCTTCATATTCAGCGAGTTATTTCTAGTATAAGGTATAAGATATCTTCTGAAAAATTATAAACTTATACATTTATTAACATATACAAAGAAATGTACTAATACTAAAAAGTTAATATCAGGATTGTTACTGGTTATGCAGGCAAAACCTAAGTTGAAGATTATACACTAGTTGTATTAATTCAATTTAGGTTTTTTTTATTTAAATTAGCCACAGCTACTTAATGGACACAAAATAATACAATAATTACTTTTGTGCAGATAAAAATATTAGGAGGGTAAAAATGGATTACAACAAAATAGCTAAAGAAATTTTAATGTATTTAGGTGGAGAAAACAATGTAGCAAGTGCTGCACATTGTGCTACAAGATTAAGATTGGTTCTAAATGATGACAAAAATGCAAATATCAAAAAAATTGAGAAAATGGAAGCTGTTAAAGGTGTATTTAATAGTGGGGGTCAATTACAAATTATTATTGGACAAGGAACAGTAAATAAAGTATATAATGCTTTTATTGAAGGAACTAAAATAGGAGAGTCGAGTTTAAGCGATAATAAAAAAGCTGCAATGAAAAATATGAATCCTTTTGAGAGATTTGCAAGAATGTTATCAAGTATTTTTCTTCCAATAATACCAGCAATAGTTGCTAGTGGGCTTTTAATGGGGATTTTAGGAATGCTTCAAAATTTCCATTTGATTGATTCTAAAAGTGGAATGTATATATTATTAAATATGTTTTCAAGTGCCGCTTTTGTGTTTTTGCCTGTTTTAATTGCATTTAGTGCGGCTAAACAATTTGGAACTAATCCTTTTCTAGCGGCAACATTAGCAGGCATAATGATACATCCTGATCTTCAGAATGCTTGGACATTAGGAACTGGAATTAAAAATTCAATGGATTTTTATGGACTTCATGTAAGTATGGTTGGTTATCAAGGACAAGTGCTTCCAATATTAATTGCTGTTTGGGTTATGGGATATATAGAAAGAAGCTTAAGAAAAATAGTTCCAGATATATTAGATATTTTACTAACACCATTCTTAACAATATTGATTACAGGGTTTTTCACATTTTTTATAATAGGACCAGTAGGGAGATTTCTAGGAGATGGACTATCATTTGGTTTAGTAACGATATACAATACAGCAGGTGTTTTTGCAGGTATATTATTTGGAGGATTTTATTCATTTATAGTTATTACCGGGATACATCAAAGTTTCCAAGCTGTTGAGGCAGGGTTACTTGCTAACCCGAGTATTCATAGGGATTTTCTATTACCAATTTGGTCAATGGCGAATGTTGCACAAGGTGGAGCTGCTTTTGCAGTATATTTTATTACGAAAAATGCCAAAATGAAGTCAATAGCTGGCCCAGCATCATTGTCAGCGGTGCTAGGCATAACTGAACCAGCAATTTTCGGAGTAAATTTGAGATACAGGAGGCCATTTATTGCGGCAGCTATAGGTGGTGCTATAGGTGGTGGTTATGTAGTATTTACTAAAGTAGTAATGACTGGCATGGGTGTAAGTGGAATACCAGGTACAACGATTGTACCGCCATCATCTATTTTGAATTATATAATAGGTATGGTTATAGCTTTTGCAACAGCTTTTGTAGTTACTTCTGTCCTTGGAATAAAAGAAAAAGAAGAAGAAGAAGATAAAGATAATAATGATAAAAATAATGAAGATGTTTTACTTTGTAATGAAGAAAAAGCAAATACTGTTTCAAATTTAGTATCGCCTGTAAATGGAAATGTTATATTACTTAAAGATGTTCCTGACAAAACTTTTTCTGATGAATTATTGGGAAAAGGAATAGGAGTAGATCCAGAAGATGGAATAGTAGTTTCACCAGTAGACGGAACTGTAGTATGTTTGTTTGAAACAAAGCATGCAATAGCAATTAAAACTAGTGATGGAATGGAAATACTAATTCATATAGGAATTGATACAGTCAAAATGAATGGGGAGGGTTTTAAGTCATTTATTAATTCTGGAGATGTGATTAAGAAGGGACAAAAACTAATGGAATTTGATTTGGATTTAGTGAAAGAAAAAGCTAAATCACCTATTGTATTACTTGTAATTACAAATTCTGATTCTATGAAGTTTGTTAATCAGTTAAAATCTGGTAAGATTAAACAAGGGGAAGAATTAATGCGAGTTGGAATTAACTAAAAAAGAGAGGAAATCATTCTCTCTTTCAAGTTTTAGAATAAAAAAATAAAATTTGAAATGGTTGTGATATTATGAATGGAAATAATGATTACTATAGATTAAAATATCATTTAATGCCAAGTGTAGGTTTTTTGAATGATCCTAATGGATTTATTCAGTTTAATGGTGAATATCATCTATTTTATCAGTTTAATCCTTTGTATCCTAAAGATAAAATGGTTTATTGGGCTCATGTGAAAAGTTCAGATTTAATTCATTGGAGTATGTTATCACCTGCACTTTGTCCAAGTGAGTGGTATGAAACTCATGGATGTTATTCTGGCTCGGCTGTAAATAATAATGGTAAATTAACTTTGATTTATACAGGAAATGTAAAAAATGAACTAGGGAAAAGAGAAACCTATCAGTGTATTGCACAAAGCATTGATTGCGAACACTTTGTTAAATATAAAAACAATCCTGTTATAAGTAATGTGCCTACTGGTTATACAACGCATTTCAGAGATCCTAAAGTTTGGAAATATGATGGGCTATGGTATATGGCAATTGGAACCCAAACAGAAAAAGAAGAAGGAGTAGTACTTTTATATAGTTCACAGGACTTACTAGCTTGGAATAAAATTGGAGAAGTTGCTGGTGCAAATACAAATGGATTGAATTATTTAGGTTATATGTGGGAATGTCCAAATTTATTTAACTTAGATGGAAAAGATATATTACTTTTTTGTCCTCAGGGGGTAGAGCCTAAGGGTGATTTATATAATAATAGATACCAATGTGGATATTTGTTAGGTAAATTAGATTATAAAACGGGAAAATTAGCCTATGGTGATTTTATTGAGTTAGATAGAGGTTTTGAATTTTATGCTCCTCAAGTTTCGCGAGATGAAAAAGGACGGTTACTCTTGGTTGGTTGGATGGGTATTCCAGAGGAAGAAGATAGCCCTACGGTAAAGAATAATTGGCTTCACTGTCTAACAATTGTTAGACAACTTCATCTTGAAAATAATAAAATATATCAAAATCCAGTAGAAGAAATAAAATTACTTAGAACTAATGAAACTAGGTATGATAATGTATTAATAAATAATGAACAGATTAAATTGGATAATATTTATGGAGACTGTTTTGAGCTGATTTGTGATTTTTCATGGGAAAATGTGTTGGAGTTTGGGATTAAACTTAGATGTGATGACAAGGAAAATGAGAAAACATTGTTATATTATAATACAGAAGAGGAAAGAATAATATTGGACAGATGTAAAAGTGGATTAAGTAAAATGGGTGTGAGAAAGTGCAAAATAGAGAAGTGTAAAAAATTAAGCATCCGCTTGTTCATGGATAGGTCATCTGTTGAAATATTCATAAATAAAGGTGAAGAAACTTTTTCTTCTAGAATTTATCCTAAGGAAGAGAGTAAAAACATTTTCTTTTATGCAGAAGGAGGAATAGTAAACGTTAATATAAAACACTGGAATATTTAACATTTATTGTGTATATTGCAAACTGAAAACGAAATAACGGCAGTAAAAAAATGGAACGTTCCCGTTGACAATACTTTGATATCAAAGTATAATATAAAATATGAAAACAAATAAAGTAGATGACACAGTTTACCTAATAGGTAGGATACGAGAAAAAGCAAATATATTTATTCTAAAGGAATTAGAGCAAATAGGATTTAAGGATATAGCACCATCTCATGGAGATATTTTAGCAACTTTATTTAAGCATGGTGAATGTACTATGACTGATATTGCAAATAGTATTCATAGGGATAGATCCACTGTGACAGCACTAGTAAACAAGCTAATTAAATTAGGATATATTTTATCAAAGAAAGATGTTAATGATAGCAGATCAACAATCATATTTTTAACTGATAAAGGAAAGGAGTTAGAGCCTGGTTTTAAAAAGATTTCACAGAACCTTTATGATATTGAATATAAAGGTATAGGTGAAGAACAAAAGGAAGTTTTTGAAAAGATATTAGAGAAAATTTATAATAACTTTTAAGTTATTATAAATTTTTTAAGGATTTACTTTGATATCAAAGTAAATCCTTAAAGGAGGAGATAAAATGGTTACAAAAGATTACCTGGAGATGCTACAAAAAGAAATACATTCATCTGTTTTTGCAACTCTAGATGAAAATGGACTTCCTCAGGTTCGCATTATAGATATTATGTTAGTAGATGATAATAGCTTATACTTTATTACTGCAAAAGGAAAAGAATTTTATCGCCAACTTCAAATCCAGAAATTTGTTGCAATCTCTGGCATGACAGGAGGAAATGGTAATTCTCTAACTAAAAAATCCATATCCATTAGAGGAAAAGTAAGAAATGTTGGACAGAACTTGTTAGATAAGGTTTTTACCGAAAATTCGTACATGAAAGAAATTTATCCTACGGATGCAAGGGCTGCTCTAGAAGTATTTCAGGTTTATGAAGGACAAGGTGAGTATTTTGATCTTTCTTCAAAGCCAATTTTCCGTGATGCCTTTACTTTAGGAAATATAAAACTAGCTAAAACTGCTTATGTTATTTCAGAAAAATGTTCAGGATGTGGCAATTGTTTAAAGGTCTGTCCTCAACAGTGCATAGATAAGGGCAAGCCGTATTCTATAAGGCAACAAAACTGCTTATACTGTGGTCTTTGTTTTAAAGGTTGTCCCGTAGAAGCAATTAGGTTAGAAAAAATATGACAAAAATAGAAAGATTGAATTTCTTAATAAAAGAACTTAAAAACGAAGAAAATGAATATTATGGACTTGAAATTCCAACTGTATATAATGAGAAAAGAAAACTTCTTCGTGCTCTTATGAATGTTAGACCACCAAATCCTATAAGTGAGAAATTTCTAAAGATACAGGATGAATTCTTATCTTCAGAAGCAAGTGAAAAAGGTATAGTTAACCTTATGGATATTATGACTGTTCCAACAAACAATAAAATCTCTATATGGCAAGGAGACATAACAACTCTTGAAGTTGATGTTATAGTTAATGCTGCAAATTCACATATGCTTGGTTGCTTTCAGCCTTGTCATAAATGCATTGATAATGCTATTCATTCTGCGGCAGGAATACAATTGCGCGAGGAATGTAATGAGCTAATGCAAAAGAAAAAAGGATTGGAACCTACAGGATCAGCTATGATTACAAAGGCCTACAATTTACCATGCAAGTATGTTATACACACTGTTGGACCTATTATTCAAAATAAACCATCTAAAAGCCAAGAGCAGCAGCTTAAAGAATGTTATTTTTCTTGTTTGAAGCTTGCTGTTCAAAATAATGTCAAATCTATTGCTTTCTGTTGTATTTCCACGGGTGTTTTTAATTTTCCTCAGAAAAGGGCAGCTGAAATTGCGATTGAAACAGTATTAGTTTTTTTAAGTACTAACAATAATAATTTAGAAAGGATAATTTATAATGTTTATACAAAACAAGATTTCACCATCTATAAAAACATATTGGGATAAGATTTGTGATGTTAAAAAATTAATACAAGAGTCTGATAGAATTATAATAGGTGCTGGCGCTGGCTTATCGGCTTCAGGGGGCATTTCGTATACAGATAAAGAGTTGTTTAAAAAGTGGTTTCATATGTATTGTGGAAAAGGATATCAAACTATTATTGATATGCAGTCAATGTTTTGGGATGTAAATGATGAGAATGTAACTTCATATTGGGCATATTGGGCAAGGCATATAAGTAAGATATTTTATGAGGCCCCAGCTTTGAAACCATATAACGATTTATTTGAAATCGTTAAAGATAAGGACTATTTCATTTGTTCCACTAATGTAGATGGTCAATTTGAAAAGGCTGGATTTCCAAGTGACAAAATATATGGACCACAGGGTTCTTATTCTCTTTTTCAATGTTCAAAGCCATGTACAGATGAGGTATATGATAACAAGAAAATGGTAGATAATATGCTTGCAAACATGAATGATGACGATGTACACATTCGAGAGGAAGATATTCCAAGGTGTCCTCGTTGTGGCCGTTTGCTTGTTCCGAATCTTCGCAAGGATGATACATTTGTTCAGAAACCACACATGATTAACACTAATGTTTTTCAGAAATACATTAATGAATCTAAGGGCAAAAAACTTGTGCTCTTAGAACTTGGCGTTGGATATAATACACCTGTAATTATAAGATATCCTTTTGAAAATATAACTGAGCAATATGAATATGCAAGACTTATCCGTATTAACATGAGCTACTGGGAAGTGCCAAGTAAGATAGCTCAAAAATCTATTGAAATTAATAACGACATTTCTAAGGTTTTGCAAGATATTTTATAAAAAAAAAATTGGAGGTTATATTATGATTTACAATATTACAGCTGCTACTGGGCAATTAGGAAGTAAAATTGTTGAAGCAGCATTAAAGGTTATAAAACCAGAAGAATTAATATTAACTGTTCGGAGTCCCAAAAGGGCAAGTCAATATATGTCTCAAGGGGTTAGCGTGAAAAAGGCAGATTATAACGCTGAAATTGAGTTAATAGAAGCTTTTAAAAATACTGACGTACTAATTTATATACCAAGTATTGTTGTTCCAAATTTACCAAGGGTAACTGAATTTGAAAACGCAGTTGTAGCAGCAGAGAAAGCTAAAGTTAAACATTTCATTTATGTAGGTTTTTGTGCTGATCATGAAAATAATCCATTTAAAATGAGTCCTGCTTTTGGGTATGCGCATCGTAGACTGGCATCTAGTGACCTTGAATATACTTATATTCGTAATGCGATGTATGCTGATCCTCTTCCACCATATATGCCTGAATTAATTAAGAGAGAAAAGTTGATTTATCCAGCAGAGGAAGGGAAAATATCATTTATTTCTAGAAGTGATATAGCAAAAGCGGTAATAAAAATTGCTACTGATAAGAAACTTCAGGGAAACAAGTACACATTAACAGGAAATAGAAATTATTCCATGGTAGAACTAGCAAGCCTTTTAAGTGAAATTAGTGGAAAAACTATAAAATATAATCCGATGACCGTAGAAGAGTTTGCGGTAACATACGATCAGCCAAAGGGATTTGGAACAACACTTGCATCATTATATGTTGCTGCGGCCTATAATTTACTTGGAGAGGTAACTAATGATTACAAAACAATTACAGGAGAAGAAACAGAAGATTTATACAACTTTATAAAAAGAGAATATAGGAGTAAACTAAATGATTAAATTTGATAAGGTATCAAAGATTTATCCCGGTGGTAATATTGCAGTTAATTCTTTAAGTCTTGAAATTAAAAAAGGAGAATTCTTTGTAATTATAGGACCAAGTGGATGTGGAAAAACTACAACACTTAAAATGATAAATCGTTTGATAAATTTAAGTGATGGTACAATTTATATAAATGAAAAGAAGATAAGTGAATATAATATCCATGAATTACGATGGGGCATAGGATATGTGCTTCAACAAATTGGACTCTTTCCTCACATGACAATTGAAGAAAATATAGCTATTGTACCAGAACTTAAAAAGTGGGATAAACGTAAGATTAAGGATAGAATCACAACACTTTTGGAAAGCGTTGGTCTTAAGCCAGATAAATATCGTCATAGAAAGCCAAGTGAACTTTCAGGTGGAGAGCAGCAAAGAATAGGAGTAATTCGGGCACTAGCAGCTGATCCAGCTATTCTTTTGATGGATGAACCTTTTAGTGCACTAGACCCAATTAGTCGTAAAAAATTACAACAAGATATTGTTAACCTACAAAAGAAGATTAAAAAAACTATTGTTTTTGTAACTCATGATATGCAAGAAGCATTAGCTCTTGGTGATAGAATTTGTGTAATGAAAGATGGGGAAATTGTTCAGTGTGATACACCAACAAATATTTTGAAAAGCCCCAAAAATGATTTTGTTAAGAACTTTTTTAAGTCGGGTAATGGTTATAACACTTCTATATTTAGTAAGCCTTATCAAGTAAGGGATATGTTAGATGCTGGATTTTGTGAATCTTACAAATCAGGCGATGGTAATCTAAGCATTAGCGATACTGAATCTATAGAGAACTTACTTAAGCGATTGGAAAATGAGAAAGACGTTCCAGTAAATCATTTGGGAGAAATTATTGGAACTATAAATCATGAGCACTTAATTAAATTTATCTCGCAAAAACTTGAAAAAGGTGGTGAAATCTCATGAATACACTAATTTCAACACTAATGCAGCGTAGGCAGCAATTAGGTACGGCACTTCTTGAACATATGCAGATTTCGTTTATAGCTATACTTATCGCTGTAATTATTGCAGTCCCACTTGGTATATATATAACAAGACATAAGCGGCTCGCAGGACCGTTATTACAGATAGCGTCTATTTTTCAGACAATACCTTCTCTTGCTATTCTTGGAATACTTATTCCACTTGTAGGAATTGGACAGGTACCAGCTGTTATTGCCCTAGTTATATATGCTATTTTACCTATACTTAGAAATACATATACCGGAATAAAAGAGATTGATCCTATATTAATTGAGGCAGCTGAAGGTATGGGTATGAATAGACGTAAGCAACTTTTTAAGGTTCAATTACCACTTGCAATGCCTGTTATTATGGCGGGAGTAAGGACATCGATGGTACTCGTTATTGGTACGGCAACACTTGCAGCTTTAATTGGCGCTGGTGGACTTGGAGAGCTGATTCTTCTTGGAATTGATCGTAATGACAATAACTTGATCCTAGTTGGAGCAATTGCAGCGGCACTTCTAGCAATTATTTTTGATGCTTTACTCAGTTTTCTAGAAAAAGTTTCTTTGAAAAGATCAATGATAGCTATAGCTTTAGGAAGTATTATTATTGCATCTGTTGTTATTACTCCATATTTTTTTGCACAAAAAAAAGAAATTACTATTGCAGGTAAACTTGGTTCAGAGCCTGAAATATTAATTAATATGTATAAGCTAATGATTGAAGATGAAACTAACCTTACTGTAAAGTTAAAACCTGGAATGGGTAAAACTAGCTTCCTTTTTAATGCCTTAAAATCAGGAGATATTGATATATATCCAGAATTTACAGGTACAGCACTTGAAACATTTGTAAAAGAGAAAGCAAAAAGCCATATTCCAAATCAGGTATACGCGCAAGCACGTATTGGCATGGATAAAAATTTTAGTATGGAACTTCTAGAACCTATGAAGTACAACAATACTTATGCTATTGCAGTACCAGATAGCTTTGCAAAAGAATATAAACTTAATAATATATCAGATTTAAAAAATGTAGAGGATAAAATTAAAGCAGGATTTACACTTGAGTTTACTGATCGCGAAGACGGTTATAAAGGTATTCAAAAGATTTATGGAGTGAATTTTGATAATATAAAGACTATGGAACCTAAATTACGTTATACTGCCATAAAAGCTGGTGATATTAACTTGGTGGATGCTTATTCTACAGATAGTGAACTTTCACAATATAATATGAAAGTATTAAAAGATGATAAACAATTTTTCCCGCCATATCAAGGTGCACCACTTATGCTTAAGAAAACACTTAAGAATTATCCGGAGCTTAGTAAGCCATTGAATAAATTAGCTGGCAAGATTACAGATGCTGAAATGAGTAATATGAATTATAGGGTTAATGTAAAAGGTGAATCAGCCTTAGAAGTTTCAAAAGAGTACCTTAAAAAAGAAGGGTTACTCAAATAATGTTTATATTGGGGCTTAGGCCCTTTTGTCGTGTGTTTTATGTGTCATAACACTTCGGGTTTGAGTAAATTTTTGCTTATGGGGTGAGCTCAACTTGATAATTTAGAGGATAGGGTAGCTTGAACAAAGTGCAAGGCCTATAGCATTAGAACAATCAACATGTTTTTATGGAGAAGCATGACGAAAAAAAGGTTGGAATTAAGGTTGCAATGTGTATTTCTTAGGTATACAATGAAAGTATACAATTTAGGTACACTTTAAGAAGACGTTTACGAATTTATATTTATTAAACAGATTAATTAAAGGGAGGTATTATATATGCTTTTTAAGACTAAGCAGCAACATGAAAATTTGAGGATTAAAATTAGAGAGTTTGCCCAGGAGGAAGTTAAACCTATTGCATTTATGTTAGATCAGGAAAACAAATTTCCGGATGAGGCTATTAATAAGTTAGCGGATATGGGGATGATGGGAATACCATATCCCAAAGAGTACGGTGGAGCAGGTCTTGACATAATAAGCTACGCAATTGCCGTTGAGGAATTATCAAGAGTTGATGGTGGGACAGGTGTAATTTTATCAGCTCATACATCACTAGGAACATACCCAATTTCTGCGTATGGAACAGAAGAGCAAAAACAAAAGTACTTGATTCCACTAGCAAAGGGAGAAAAACTTGGCGCATTCGGTCTTACCGAGGAAAATGCTGGTAGTGATGCTGGTGGTACTGAAACCACTGCAGTACTCGATGGTGATAATTACATTTTGAATGGTGAAAAAATCTTCATCACAAATGCTGGTAAGGCTGATATTTATATTGTATTTGCAATTACTACGCCGGATATAGGTATTCGAGGTATAAGTGCATTTATTGTGGAGAAGGATACAGAAGGTTTTACCTTCGGTAAGCATTACGATAAGATGGGTATTCGTTCATCTGTAACTGCGGAGCTAATATTTAATGACGTGAAGGTTCCGAGAGAAAATCTATTAGGCGCTGAAGGTAGTGGTTTTAAAATTGCTATGGCAACTTTGGATGGTGGTCGTATTGGTGTTGCAGCTCAGGCCCTAGGCATTGCACAAGGTGCTTATGAGAATGCACTTGAGTATTCAAAGGAAAGAGTTCAATTTGGAAAACCTATATGTCAGCAACAAATTATATCTTTTAAGTTGGCGGATATGGCAACAAAACTTCGCGCAGCTAGATTACTTATTTACAGTGCAGCAGAGCTTAAAGAAAATCATGAGAACTACAGTATGGAAGCTGCTATGGCGAAACAATACGCTTCCGACGTTTGCCTTGAAATTGTGAATGATGCACTTCAAATATTTGGTGGAAGCGGTTATTTAAAAGGTATGGAAGTTGAAAGGTCTTACAGGGATGCTAAGATTTGTACAATATATGAAGGAACTAATGAGATTCAACGTGTCGTTATCGCTGCTCACATCATAGGTAAGATGCCAAAAAATGAGAACCCAGGTAAAGCTACTAAGCGTGGACCTGCTACAGGTTATCGTAAAAAAATAATTTTTAGCGATGGAACTGCAGGTGAAAAAGTAAATGCACTTGTGGAAGCTCTTAAGGCAGATAAATATGATTTTACAGTTGGAATTCCAATGGACACTCCTATTACTAAGGCTGAAAGGGTAGTCAGTGTAGGTCTAGGTATTGGTGAAAAGAAAAATATGAAGCTTATAGAAGACTTGGCAGTTCAAGCCGGTGCAGCTATAGGATCTTCCCGTCCAGTAGCTGAAACCCTTAAATATTTACCACTAAATCGTTATGTGGGTATGTCTGGTCAAAAATTTAAAGGAAATCTTTATATTGCTTGCGGTATTTCAGGTGCAGGTCAGCATTTGAAAGGTATAAAGGATGCTAGTACAATTGTTGCTATAAATATTGATTCTAAAGCTAAAATTTTTAAAAATTCAGATTATGGTATTGTTGGAGATATAATGGAAATATTACCACTTCTAACTGCTGCTTTAGATAATGGAGAAGCAAAGAAAGATGCTCCACCAATGGTGAAGATGAAGTCAGCAGCTCCGAGGGAAGTTATTCCAACTTGGAAACATTATGTATGTAATGGATGCGGTTATGAATACGATCCTGGCGTAGGGGATGATGAAGGCGAAGTAGCTCCGGGTACTCTCTTTGAAAATATACCAAACGAATGGACTTGCCCTGCTTGCGGTGAAGAAAAAGATATGTTTATAGAGGTTTAATTTTTATAATAATTAAATATAATAATATGTTTTTAGTGTAAAGGAGGATTATATATATGTATTGTGTTAGAAATATAACTGAGGATCTTTATTGGGTTGGTGGAAGCGACCGTCGTCTTGCCCTTTTTGAAAATATTCATCCTATTCCAAGGGGTGTTTCCTATAATTCTTATCTACTAATAGACAAGAAGACAGTACTTTTTGATACAGTTGACTGGTCAATTTGCCGTCAGTTCATTGAAAATATTCAATCAGTTTTAAAAGGCAAATCTTTAGATTATTTGGTAATTAACCATATGGAGCCGGATCATGCAGCGTGCATTGAAGAGATTATTCTTCGTTATCCGAATGTAAAGATTGTATGTAACCATAAAGCTTTCTTGTTCATGCATCAGTTCGGTTTCCATATCGACGAAAACGTAATAGAAGTTAAAGAGGGCGATACAATGTCTTTTGGAAAACATGTAGTTACATTTGTGGCTGCTCCAATGGTACATTGGCCAGAAGCTATGGTGACATTTGATACTACAAATGGTGTATTATTTTCAGCAGATGCTTTTGGTTCTTTCGGCTCCTTAGATGGCCAGTTGTTTAATGACGAAGTTAACTTTGACCGTGATTGGATTGACGATGCCAGAAGGTATTATACAAACATTGTAGGCAAGTATGGCCCTCATGTTGAGGACCTTTTAAGGAAGGCTGGAACTATCGACATCAAGATTATCTGTCCACTACATGGACCGGTATGGCGCAATGATTTGGGATACTTTTTAGGTAAGTACGACAAGTGGAGCAGGTATGAACCTGAGGAAAAAGGTGTAATGATTGTTTATGGAACAATGTACGGCAATACTGAGGCTGCTGCGAGTGACCTAGCAACAAGGCTCGTGGAAAAGGGAATGACAAATGTTGTTATGTACGACGTTTCTAAAACTCATGTCTCATATTTGATTTCTGAGACATTCAAATATAGTAATGTGGTTCTTGCATCTGTAACATACAACCTTAAGATATATCCACCAATGCTTGCTTATATAATGGATATGAAAGCATTAAATGTTCAAAAACGTAATTTTACTCTTATAGAAAATGGTTCATGGGCTCCTCAATCTGGTAAGCTTATGCGTGAACTTTTGGGTGAGATGAAAGAAATAACTATTTTAGACAATGAAATCTCATTAAACTCCAGTATGAAAGAAGACGATGTGGATTCAATGGATGCAATTGCTGAAAGTATCATCGAGTCAATGAAGTAATTTCAGGAAAATATAAATTTGGGACCTGCTCATGGATAAAATTTGTGAGTAGGTCCATTTTTATGGTAATATTAAACATTTATTACCTTTTTGTTGACAAAATACAGTGAATATCTTAAAGTATAAAGTATACCAAATGAGTATACTTAGGGAGATATATTATGAAAATAACACAAGAAGCAGATTATGGTCTTAGGGTAGTAATTTATTTATGTAAATTAGGTTATGGCGAAAAAGTAGAATCAAAAGTAATTTCAGAAAAAGAGAGGATACCGCTAAGATTTCTCTTAAAGCTTTTAAGAAAGCTAATACAAGCAGATATTATAAGGTCTTATAGGGGAGTAAAGGGAGGATATGCTATAAATAAATTGCCAGAGGAAATAAACTTAAGAGACGTTATTGAAGCAATAGATGGTCCAATATGTGTTAATAGGTGTGTAATTGAGCCAAGTTTTTGTAATTTGAATATAAGTGGTGTATGCATTGTGCATAGAGCAATGACAAAAGTACAAAAAAGTTTAAATGCAGAACTAGAAAGCATAAATTTTAAACAGCTAGTAGATGGAGATATTTAAACAAATAAAATAATTTAGTAAACTAGTTTACTAAATTATTTTTTTATGTTAATATAAGAGTATAGGAATACAAATTATTTAAATATGGGGTTAGATATGACGCATTCAGGTAAGATTACAATTAGAGAAATTGCAAATTTAGCAGGTACTTCTAAAACGACAGTCTCTTTTTATTTAAATGGTAAAACTGAGAAAATGTCTGAAAAAACAAGACAAAAAATAGAAGAAGTAATTAAAAAAACAAATTACAAACCTAGTATTGCTGCTAGAAGTCTAAATTCAAAAAGTTCTAAGCTGCTCGGAATAATGATTGGAGATATTACTAATACATTTTCAAACCAAATTGTTAAAGGAATTGAAGATATAGCAAGTAAAAAAGGTTATCAACTTATTGTAGCAAATAGTAATTATGATTATTCTAGGGAAGAAAATCTTATAGGTAGAATGTTATCTATGGGTGTTGATGGGTTTATTGTACAACCTACAATTCAATTTAAGGAAATTTCTAAAAAAGCAAAAAAACCAATGGTTTTCTTTGATAGTAATGTATACGATTATAAAACAAAATGGGTAAAAACAAATAATTATGATGCTACTTATGAAGCTACTGTTGCTTGTATAAATAAAGGATATAAAAAATTTATTCTTATTACAGCTGATCCAAGTTTATTAAGTACTCGCAAGGAAAGAACTTCTGGATATATTGATGCTTTATTAGATCATGAATTAGCTTATGAAAAATTAATTGTTGAAGATAATGATGAAAAGAATCCTAAAAAGATATTAGATTTCCTTGTTAAATATATTAATGAAAAAGAAAAACAATTAATTTTTGTTCCTAACTGTTGGGCTTTACCTATGGTGTTTATTGCACTAAAAGATTATTATTTTTTAATGCCTGAGTTAGGTCTTATGGGATTTGATAACACTGAGTGGACTAATTTTGCAACGCCTAGCATAACAACTATTGTGCAACCTGCTTTTAAGGAAGGACAACAAGCAGCAAGCATTTTAATAGACCAAATTGAAAGTAAAAATGATGAAAATGGTCAACAAGTATTAGAGTGTATTGTAAATTGGAATGAATCTACAGTGTAAGCTGTTAATAGTACGTTAAAATAATTGAAAATTTTAAAGAAACATATAAATAATATATATTTCTTTAATATATATAAATATTATAAATTCGAGGAGGAATATTTCATGGATATAATTAAGAAATTTTCATTAGAAGGTAAAGTTGCGTTAGTTACAGGTGCATCATATGGTATTGGATTTGCTATTGCAAAGTCTTATAGTGAGGCGGGAGCAACAATAGTGTTTAATGACATAAATCAAGAACTTGTGAATAAGGGAATAAAAGCTTATGCAGAAGAAGGTATAAAAGCACACGGATATGTATGTGATGTTACAGATGAAGAGATGGTAAATGAATTAGTTAAAAAGATTGAAAAAGAAGTTGGAGTAATTGATATTCTTGTAAATAATGCAGGAATAATTAAGCGTGTTGCAATGATTGATATGAAAGCAGCAGATTTTAGAAAGGTTATAGATGTAGATTTAAACGCGCCATTTATAGTATCCAAAGCTGTAATACCTTCAATGATTAAAAAGGGACATGGTAAAATAATAAATATATGTTCAATGATGAGTGAACTAGGACGTGAAACCGTTTCAGCTTATGCAGCTGCAAAAGGTGGACTTAAGATGTTAACTAAAAATATTGCAGCTGAATATGGTGAATACAACATTCAATGTAATGGAATTGGACCCGGATATATAGCAACACCTCAAACAGCACCACTTAGAACTGAGGGACATCCATTTAATAATTTTATTATAGGAAAAACTCCAGCTGCACGTTGGGGAACAACAGAAGATTTAGTAGGACCAGCTGTATTCCTTGCATCTGATGCATCAGATTTTGTAAATGGCCATGTGTTATATGTAGATGGTGGAATACTCGCTACTCTTGGAAAACAACCAGAATAAGATAGTGTTTTCAATAGCCATAATAGGGGGAATATAAATGAAAATTGCTTTAATTAACGAGAATAGCCAAGCAGGTAAAAATGGAATTATATATGAAACATTAAAAAAAGTAGTACAGCCAAAAGGCCATGAAGTATTTAATTATGGAATGTACAGCGCAGATGATGAGGCGCAATTAACATATGTTCAAAATGGTATTTTAGCAGCGATTCTTTTAAACTCAGGAGCAGCTGATTATGTAATAACTGGATGTGGTACTGGAGAAGGCGCAATGCTAGCGTGTAATTCATTCCCTGGAGTATTATGTGGTCATGTACAAGACCCTTCAGATGCATATATGTTTGCACAAGTTAATGATGGAAATGCTATCGCAATGCCTTTTGCAAAGGGATTTGGATGGGGAGCAGAGTTAAATTTGGAAGACATATTCGGGAGATTATTCCAAGGAGAAAGCGGTAAGGGATATCCAAAGGAAAGAGTTGTTCCAGAACAAAGAAATAAAAAGATATTAGATGAAGTTAAAAAAGTGACATATAAAGATATGGCAACAATTTTAAAAGATATAGATCAAGATCTATTAAAAGGCGCTATAGGCGGAGAAAAATTCAAAGAATATTTCTTTGCGAATTGTAAATGTGAAAAAATGAAAGAAACAATTAAAAATATATTAGAAAAATAATATGATTTAAAGGTAAAATCCACAACTAATTAATAAGTTGTGGATTTTCTTATTGTGTATAGTAAGGAGGAAATATGAGTGAAAAAGCAATTTTAGGCAAAAGTATTAGCTATTATCAGCGATTAGGTATTAATAAAGAAACCGCAGCATGGGAAGATGGAATGAGAAGCACTGGTGGTAGAGGTACATACGAATGGTGGTATTTTGATGCTCAGTATTCAGATGGTACTAAAGTAGTTGTTATATTTTATACAAAGAATGGATTTGATGTAAGAGGTCTTGCGAATCCAACGGCATCACTTGAGATAACTTTTCCAAATGGGAAAAAGTTAATAAAACGTATTTCTGAGGGGAAGGGGCAAAAGATTCGTGCTTCAAAGGAGTTATGTGATGTATTAATTGGTCAAAGCAGTATTAAATATTCAAAAGGAAATTATTTAATACATTTTGTAGATGGCGATGTTGAATATACTTGTACAATGAAACCTAAATTACCAATGTGGCGCCCGGGAACAGGACATTGGTATTATGGAGAAAAACAGGAATATTATTTTGCATGGATTGTTGCACAACCATCTGCAGATATTAGTGCTACTTTAAAAATTAAAGGAGAAAAGTTTGAGTTGAATGGTAATGGATATCACGACCATAACTGGGGTAATATACATATGAGAAAGCTAATGAATCATTGGTATTGGTGTCGTGCCAATATTGGTCCTTATACAATCATAGCGTGTGATATTATTACGGAAAAGAAATATGACTATACTAGATTGCCGGTTATGATGATAGCTAAAGATGGGATTATATTAGATGATAACGAAGAAAAAACAGTAATTAAAAGATTGAATACTAAATATCACCCAATAACTAAAAAATTCATTGATAATAATTTGACGTTTATACATAAAGTGGATAATAAAATTAAATATCAAATAGAATTTAAAAGAGAATATGATATTTTAGCTTTCAATATGATTGATAGACTAGGAATTGCTCCAATAAGAAACTTTATAGCTAAAGCTTTGGGGGTCAATCCTACTTACATAAGATGCATTGGTGAAGTCAAGTTAACGGTTGAAAAAAATGGAAATATAGAGGTTTTTCAGAAAGAAGGATTATGGGAGCAGATGTTTTTTGGCAGTAATAAAGATGCTATTATAGAAAATTAGAACCCTCGACTAATTATATTAATAAATTAGTCGACGGTTTATTATGTTTTGGATTAGTTAGTAACTTAAGTTATTGTATAATCTCCATAAAATAATATTGTAATGATTCTTAAAGTTTATACATTGTTTATATTTAGTTTATAAAAAGTAGAGAAATTAAACTTAAAATAGAATTATTAGGATTACTAACCTCGCTATTAAAAATATTTAACTTTGGAGGATAAGATGATTAAAATATTATTTATAATGGATGCTATAGTGCTAATAATAGCATTAGTTTTTTGGATTATTGGGTTAAAGTATCAGAAAAATGATGCAGACAATTCAAAAGGTGCTGAATATATATTAAGCGCTACTGGTGTTACAGGAATCTGTATTATTTTTAGTGCTATACTATTTATACCGATGTTCTTTCCAATTTAACGTGGAAAGTTACTAGAATATGATTTATGAAATAGGTATTTGAAATATTATAAATAAAGGCTATATCGGTTATTACAACTGATATAGCTTTTAATAATTAAGTAACATATTATGATTATTTTTGATAAGTTGTAATATTAAGGGCTGATTAGGAGAATAATAATCATTTATTGGACTAATTTAATAAAAATTTAATATATAGGTAAGGAAATTTTGATACTTATTGATACTTATCGTGTAAAATATAAACTATTGAATTTAAATTTGAATTATAAATATGTAGGAGGTTATCATGAAAAAGAAAATTATTATTGGAGTAGTAATAGTAGTAATTATAGGTATTATTGGAGGGATTCAGTTCACTTCAAGAAATAAGAGACAGGTTATAACTGTAAAGACTTCAAAGGTTGCAATAGGTGATGTAAAAATGTACTTATCCACCACAGCTACTATAAAATCTAAAAACGAAAAAGATTATTCTGTATCTGCGGCAACTAAGATTTCAAATGTTAAAGTTAGTGTTGGTGATAAAGTTAAAAGAGGGGATACTCTTTTAACTTATGATACAGCTGATCTTAATAATCAACAAGAATCTGCTCAAATTAATTATAATAATGCTATATCTCAAAAAAAGGATGCAGTAAATAAAAATGATAATGCAAATGTATTATCTGATGAAAAGCTAAAACAACTAGATAATGCTGTTTTAGCAGCTCAAAATACCCTTGATTCAGTAAAAATTAAATTATCACAGAACTCAAATATTACATCTGACATTGATGGAGTAGTAACGGAAGTTAATGTTATAAGTGGTCAAACTGGAGGACAGGGAACGGCTATAATTGTTCAGGATATATCAAATTTAAAGGGGATTGTTAAAGTTGGGAAATATGATGCTGCTAAAGTAGCGATTGGACAATCATCAACAATTTTGAGTAGTGGTAAGAGCTATAAAGCCAAGGTCTCAAAAATTTATCCAACGGCAACGGTTAATACAACAGCTACAGGTGGAGATACAACTTTAACTGTAGAAATTGACGTACTAGAAGCAGCGCCGCAGTTAAAAGTAAACTTTGACTCAGATGTGGATATATTGCTTAATCAAGTACTGGCTGCTGTGAAGGTTCCTGCGCAAGCAATATTAACTAACAAAGATGGATCCACTTATTTGTTTGTTGTCAGTGATGGAAAAGCGGTCCAAAAAAATGTAAAATTAGGACTCCAATCAGATACTGATATGGAAATCGTAAGTGGTGTAAAAGTAGGTGAGAGTGTAATATTAAATCCAGGTAGCTCCATTACAAATGGCGTAATGGTTAAAGATGTTATTAATCTAGGAGGAAAATAATGATAGAAGTAAAGGATGTATTAAAAAGATACATAACTGGAGATATTGATTTTACTGCACTTAAATCGGTAAGCCTTAAAATTGAAAAAGGTGAATTTACTGCAATAATGGGACCTTCAGGTTCTGGAAAATCAACTTTTATGAATATTTTAGGATGCTTGGACAGAATGGATGGTGGTACATATTTTTTAAACGGCCTGGATGTCTCCAATCTTGACGATAATCAACTCGCATTAATAAGAAATAAAGAGATAGGATTTGTATTTCAAGCATTTAATCTACTCCCAAGGATATCAGTACTTGAAAATGTTATGCTTCCAATGCTTTATGCAGGAATACCCGCAAAAGAACGAAAGGATAGGGCACTTATTGCACTTGAAAAGGTTGGTCTTAGTGACAGAATTAAACATAGGCCTAATGAAATATCTGGTGGACAAAAACAAAGGGTTGCAATTGCAAGAGCAATGGTTAACAACCCTGCAGTTATTATGGCAGACGAACCAACGGGTAATCTAGATACAAAATCATCAATTGAAATCATGAAAATATTTCAAAAGTTAAATGCGGATGGTGCTACTATTTTAATGGTTACACATGAAGATGATATAGCAAAATGTGCGAAAAGAATTGTAAGATTCCTAGATGGAAAAATAGTTGATGACTACCCTGTTTCAGGAAGAACAATATTATAAATAATATATTACGAGTAAATATTTTCGCGATAAAATGGAGGGCAGTTATGAATATTTTAGAGAGTCTCAAAATGGCTATATCCAGTATTTTATCAAATAAAATGAGATCTTTTCTCACAATGCTAGGAATTATAATAGGTATAAGCTCAGTAATTACTATTGTTGCACTTGGTAATGGAGGGAAAAATTATATTGGAGATGAATTTGCTAAAATGGGGTCAAATACAGTTACTCTAAATGTGGATCCATCGAAAGTAGAGCAAATAAGTGATTATTTTACACTTGATGATGTGAAGCAAATAAAAAATAGAGTAAGTACTGCTAAGTATATTTCTCCAACTGTTTCAAAAAAAGGAACAGCGAGAACTGATACAAAGACTAATACAGCAAATGTTACCGGAGTTAATACGGATTATTCATTAATAAGTAATGTAGAAATTGTATATGGAAGATTTTTAAATGAGAGAGAAGTTGAAGAAGGTAAGGCAGTTGCAGTAATTGATCAAACTTCAGCAAAGGCGCTATTTGGGACTGATGATGCTGTAGGCAAATCATTTAAATTAGGACCAGTAGCTTCTAGTAAAAGTGCAACTGTTGTTGGTGTTTCAAAAGCAAGTAGCATGTTTGGCGGTAGTAGTGGACCACGTAGCAGAAGTGGTGACAGTACACCAACACTTGTAACAGTACCAATTACATTTCTTGAAACACTATTTCCATTAGATTTTAATATATCAACTCTTACTATGACATCTAATTCACAAGCGAATTCTGTGGAAACTGGAAATGAAGCCTTGAAAATTCTTCAGGCTAAACATGATAACAAAACTTTAGACCTTTATAAGGCTACCAATTCGGCTAGTATGCTTGAGTCAATTAATCAAGTTTTAGGGATTTTCACAGCATTCCTTAGTGCAGTAGCTGCGATATCTCTTTTGGTTGGAGGTATTGGAGTTATGAATATAATGCTCGTTTCTGTAACTGAGAGAACAAAGGAGATTGGTATTAGAAAAGCAATTGGGGCTACCACTAATGCTATATTATTTCAATTTTTAACTGAATCCGTAATACTAGCTCTTATAGGGGGGCTTATAGGTATGACACTTGGTATAGTTGCAGCTAAAATAATAGGATCCTTTGCGGGAATTACCCCTAGTGTTTCCATCCTTGTTATATTAGAAACAATATTGTTTTCATCAGCAGTCGGAATATTTTTTGGAATTTATCCTGCAAGAAAAGCTGCAAAATTAAATCCCATAGATGCACTTCGATATGAATAGATTTTAGCTGTAAGCAATAATTCGAAAATACATTATTATTGTTTTAGGACGAAAATCGGGATAAAACTTATACAAGAAGATATATTTTAATAATAGGGAATATAAGTAGATTTAGTAAAGTAAATCTATGTATATTCCCTATTATTTATTCTATTTTTAGAAAATGATTATTAATCATTATTTAGGTGGCATAACAGTTGCAACACCTTTAAGAACAACAACACCATCTTGATTAGTACATGTTGTACTCAATTTCATAATATTTTTTTCTTCCTTTCTTTCTATAACTTCAACTTCAGCTTTTATAGTATCTCCAAATCTAACTGGTGCTGTAAATCTGAGTTCTTGACCTAGATAAATAGTGCCTGGTCCTGGCAATTTCATGCCGAGTACTGCAGACACAAAACCTGCTGTTAACATTCCATGTGCAATTCTGCCTTTGAACATTGTTGTTTCAGCTTCCCTTTGGTTTATATGAGCAGGATTTAAATCTCCGGTTATTCCGGCATAAAGATATACATCAGATTCACTTATAGTTTTTTCAAAAGAGTCTTTATCACCTATATTTAGTTCTTTCATTGTTAAACCTTTCATTAAAAACTCCTCCTTTTATTTTTGATCTATTATACAAAATGAATAATTGATTGTAATCCAATGAGAAGGAAACATGTTCCTGTCTTAAGGAGAGTAATCGCAAATATATCTTTATAAGCTTGTTTGTGTGTTAAACCTGCAATGCCTAGGAGTGTAATAACGGCTCCATTATGAGGTAGTGTATCCATTCCACCAGATGCCATTGCAGCAACTCTATGAAGCAATTGAGGGCTTATACCAGTACTTGATGCCCAAGCTAAGTAGTGCTTACCAAATGTATCCAGGGCAATACTCATTCCACCTGATGCGGAGCCTGTTACTCCAGATAGAACATTCACTGTAACTGCTTCAGATAGTAATGGGCTACCATGAGGATTTATATTTGTTAAAGCATGGGCAATAGATTGAAAACCTGGTAGTGTTTTTATAACATTACCGAAACCTACTTCGGACGCCGTATTTATAACGGCCAAAAGAGAACCGATAGCACCAGCATTGATAGCTTTAGCTAAATTACCTTGCATACGTTTAGGATTGATAAGCATAGCAAGGAGAATTCCTACAATAAGTGAAATCATGAGTGCCCAGTTATTCATAGTTCCTACAACACCAGCTGATAACATATTGTAAGGTTTCTTAGTTACCCAAGATATGATATCCCAATGTGGAAAAACTAATTTTTGCAGAATGAGGGTTACAACTAGTACCGAAACCAATGGTAATGCTGATAAAAATGCATTTGGCAGACTAGCATCGTTAACTATAATAGGTTCATTAGTATGGTTTTTACCATAGCCTTCTCCAGCTGCTTGTGCTTTACGTTTACGCCACTCCAAATAAAACATACCCGATGTCATAATAATGATTGCTCCAAGTATTCCCATTACAGGTGCTGCATAAAGATCTGTATTGAAAAATTTCATTGGGATGGAGTTCTGAATTTGTGGCGTTCCAGGAAGTGAATCCATAGTAAATGTAAAGGCACCAAGTGCAATAGTTCCTGGGACAAGACGTTTTGGGATATCTGCTTCTTTAAAAATAGATGCTGCAAATGGATATACCGCGAATGCTACTACAAATAAACTTACACCACCATAGGTAAGGATAGCTGCTGATAAAACTACAGAGAGGATTGCTCTTTCTTTTCCTAATTTCTCGACTATAGTTTTTGCAATTGATTTTGCTGCTCCAGACTGTTCCATTGTCTTTCCAAATATTGCGCCCAACAGAAAGAACGGAAAATAAATTGTTATATATTTACCAAGATTGGGCAAGAATATTTCTGTATACGTGGGCAAAATAGCCATTCCAGAAAATAAAGCGGCTAGTAGTGCAAAAATAGGGGCAAAAACAATAACTGAAAAACCTTTATATGCCATAAACATCAATAGACATAAACTTAATAATATTCCGAAAACTCCTAACATTAAAAAAACCTCCTAATTATATTTTGTTTTAGATCATTTACTTAGTTTTAGCTAATTTGATGCCTACAATACCTTCATTAAATAATTTTTTATCCATCAATTTTAAATCTTTAGACATAATAGGATCAAAATCCATTTTATCTAGAATATCCTTTTGCATATCAATACCAGGAGCGATTTCTTCTAAAGTAACACCTTCTTTAGTTAATTTAAAAACTGCTCTTTCAGTAATGTATAAAACTGGCTGCGATACATCTAAAGCATACTCAGCGCTAAAGGTTATTTGTTCAACGGTTTTAATAAACTTATTAGTTTTACCTTCTTGGATTATATTTAATTTTCCGTTTTGTATTTCAATTTTTAAACCGCCTGCTGTAAAAGTTCCACAAAAGACAACTTTTTTGGAATTTTGAGTTATATTTATAAATCCGCCACAACCTGCAATTTTAGGACCAAATTTACTTACATTAATATTACCCTTTCCGTCGCATTGAGCAAGGCCTAGGAAGGCTATATCAAGACCTCCGCCATCATAGAAATCAAATTGGTTACTTTGATCAAGTATGCTTTCAGGATTTATTGAAGCCCCAAAACTTAATCCACCAGCAGGGATTCCGCCTATTGGGCCTGATTCCAAAGTAACTTTAAGATCATTTGCTATTCCTTCTTCATTTGCAACCATTGATATTCCTTCAGGTACTCCTATTCCTAGGTTAGTAATAGCATTAGGGATAAGCTCCATTGCAGCCCTTCTTGATATTATTTTACGCTCATCGAGTTTTAAACCAGAAATATCACTAAGAGCCATTTTTATTTCTCCATTATAAGATGGATTATATTGCTCTGCGTAGGTTTGCATATGATTTTCCGGTTTTGAAATAACAATAGCATCCACAAGTATTCCTGGAATTTTAACTTTTCGTGGATCAAGGGTACCGTTTGCTACAATTTTCTCAACTTGAAGTATTACAATTCCGGAAGAATTTTTGGCTGCTTGAGCCATAGATAAACCATCAAGGGTTACAGCTTCTTTTTCCATAGTTGCATTTCCATTCTCATCAGCATAAGAAGCACGAATGAGTGTTACATTTATTGGAAATGATTTATAAAATAAATATTCTTTATTATCAATTTCTATAACTTTTACTATGTCTTCTTTAGTCACAGAGTTTAGTTTACCACCATCAATTCTGGGGTCTACAAAAGTTTTTAAGCCTACATGTGTTATAGTTCCAGGTTTGCCTGCTGCGATATCTCGGTAAAGGTGAGATATTACTCCTTGAGGAAGATTATAAGCCTGAATTTTATTCTCTATAGCCAGTTTTACAAGTTTAGGTGCAAGTCCCCAGTGTCCACCTATTACCTTTGAAACTAAACCTTCGTGGCCAAGATGATTCAGACCTTTGTCTTTTGAATCTCCCTGACCAGCAGCATAAACTAAGGTTAAATTATTTGGAATGCCTTTTTCAAGAAAACATTCACTAATTTTTATAGTTAATTCTTCAGGGTGTCCGCAACCTATAAAACCTCCCACTGCGACGGTATCTCCGTTTTTAATTAAAGAAATTGCGTCAGTGCTAGACATAACTTTTTTCATTTTAAGACCTCCTTTTATAGTATTATTAGTCAAACTTCTTTTAATTATAAGGAGGAAATATTATTACCAGGAAAAGAAATTAAAAACAATTTTAAAAAAATAGGGTATGATAACGCAAAATGAACGGTATTCTTAAGATTTAAGAATACCGTTCATTAAAAATACACTTGTATTTAATAATTAAACAAAATGTAAAATTGATTGTAATCCAATTAGAAAGAAACATGTTCCTGTCTTAAGGAGAGTAATAGCAAATATATCTTTATATGCTTGTTTATGTGTTAAACCTGAAATTCCTAGGAGTGTAATAACTGCTCCATTATGAGGTAATGTATCCATTCCTCCAGATGCCATAGCAGCAACTCGATGGAGTAATTCAGGGCTTATACCAGTATTTGATGCCCATTGTAAGTAGTGTTTACCAAAAGTATCAAGGGCTATACTCATACCACCGGAAGCGGAGCCAGTTACTCCTGATAGAACATTTACTGTAACTGCTTCAGATAGTAATGGACTACCATGAGGATTTATATTTGTTAAAGCATGAGCTATAGATTGAAAACCTGGTAGTGTTTTTATAACATTACCAAAACCTACTTCAGATGCCGTATTTATAACTGCTAAAAGAGAACCAATAGCACCAGCATTGATAGCCTTAGCTAAATTACCTTGCATACGTTTAGGATTAATAAGCATTGCAAGAAGAATTCCTACGATAAGTGAAATCATGAGTGCCCAGTTATTCATTGTTCCTACGACACCAGCTGATAACATATTGTAAGGTTTTTTAGTTACCCAAGACATAATATCCCAATGTGGGAAAACTAATTTTTGCAAAATAAGAGTTACAACTAGCACAGAAACTAATGGTAATGCTGATAAAAATGCATTTGGCAAACTATCATCTTCAACCATAATAGGTTCATTAGTATGGTTATCGCCATAGCCTTCTCCAGCTGCTTGCGCTTTACGTTTACGCCACTCCAAATAGGTAATACCACATGTCATAATAATAATTGCTCCGAGTATTCCCATAACAGGTGCTGCGTAAAGATCTGTATTAAAAAACTTCATTGGAATTGAGTTCTGAATCTGTGGTGTTCCTGGAAGCGAATCCATAGTAAATGTAAAGGCACCAAGTGCAATTGTGCCTGGAACAAGTCGTTTTGGAATGTCTGCTTCTTTAAAAATAGATGCTGCAAATGGATACACTGCAAATGCTACAACGAAAAGGCTTACACCGCCATAAGTAAGTATAGCTGCTGATAAAACTACTGAGAGTATTGCTCTCTTTTTCCCTAATTTTTCTACTATAGTTTTGGCAATGGATTTTGCCGCACCCGATTGTTCCATTGTTTTTCCAAATATTGCTCCCAATAGAAAGAATGGAAAATAAATTGTTACATACTTACCGAGATTAGGAAGGAATATTTCTGTGTATGTCGGCAAAATAGCCATTCCAGAAAATAAAGCAGCGAGTAGTGCAAAAATAGGGGCAAAGACAATGACAGAGAAACCCTTATATGCCATAAACATTAATAGACATAGACTTAATATGATACCGAAAACTCCTAACATTTATAAAACCTCCATTAATTAAAATTTTATTCTCTTTTTTTAACTGTTTACTCCTTATGTTTTAGCAAAAATTATATCAATATTATTATTCCAAAGACTGTATTTATTAATTGGCTAATTTAAGACCTATAATACCTTCATTAAATATTCTCAAATCCATTAGTTTTAGGTTTTTAGATATAATTGGAGTAAAATTCATTTTATCTAAAATATCCTTTTGAAGATCAACACCAGGAGCGATTTCCTCTAAAGTAACGCCTTCTTTAGTTAATCTAAAAACTGCTCTTTCGGTAATGTATAAAACTGGTTGGGAGACATCTACGGCATATTCTCCACTAAAAGTGATTTGTTCAACATTTTTAACAAATTTGTTAGATCTACCTTCTTGAATTATGTTTAATTTTCCATCAAGAATTTCAATTTTTAAGCCACCTGCTGTAAAAGTCCCACAGAAAACAACTTTTTTAGAGTTTTGAGTTATATTAATAAAACCACCACAACCTGCGATTTTAGGCCCAAATTTACTTACATTAATGTTCCCGGTTTCGTCGCATTGAGCAAGACCTAGGAATGCTATATCAAGTCCACCACCATCATAGAAATCAAATTGGTTACTTTGATCTAGTATGCTTTCAGGATTTATTGAAGCTCCAAAACTTAATCCACCTGCGGGGATTCCACCTATTGGGCCTGACTCCAAAGTAACTTTAAGATCACTCCCAATTCCTTCTTCGTTTGCTACCATTGATATTCCTTCAGGTACACCTATTCCAAGATTAGTAATAGCATTGGGAATAAGTTCCATTGCAGCTCTTCTTGATATTATTTTTCGTTCATCTAGTTTAAGTCCAGGGATATTAGTAAGTGCCATTTTTATTTCACCGTTATAAGATGGATTATATTGCTCTGCATAGGTTTGCATATGATTTTCAGGTTTTGAAATCACAATAGCATCCACAAGTATTCCTGGGATTTTAACTTTTCTTGGATCAAGGGTGCCATTTGCTACAATTTTCTCAACTTGAAGTATTACAATCCCACCAGAATTTTTAGCTGCTTGAGCCATAGATAAACCATCAAGTGTTACCGCTTCTTTTTCCATAGTGGCATTCCCAAACTCATCAGCATAAGAAGCCCTAAGAAGTGTCACATTTATAGGGAAAGCTTTATAAAACAAATATTCCTTATTATCAATTTCTATAACCTTAACTATGTCTTCTTTCGTGATATCGTTTAACTTGCCCCCGTCAATTCTAGGATCAACAAAAGTTTTTAAGCCAACATGAGTTATAGTTCCAGGTTTACCTGCTGCAATATCTCGATATAGGTGAGATATTACACCTTGAGGAAGATTATAAGCCTGAATTTTATTTTCAATAGCTAGTTTTACAAGTTTGGGAGCGAGTCCCCAGTGACCACCTATTACCTTTGAAACTAAACCCTCCACGCCAAGACGATTTAAACCCTTATCTTTTGAGTCTCCTTGCCCAGCTGCATATACTAAAGTTAAGTTATTAGGAAGTCCTTTTTCAAGAAAAGATTCATTGATTTTTATTGTTAATTCTTCAGGGTGACCGCAACCGATAAATCCTCCAACCGCAACAGTATCTCCATTTTTGATTAAAGCAATCGCGTCATAACTAGACATAATTTTATTCATTTTTTAACCCCCTTCATTAGATTGTTGGTAAAGCTTTTCATAATTATAAATAGCAAATATCATGCCAATAAAGAAACAATAAAAAACAAATTTTATATGGCTTTTCAATGATTTTTTAGTGCTTTTAGTAAGAAGCTGTCCATTGAGCTTAGTGGTGTGTTCAATAGAACGAACATAATTCATGTAAACATTATCATGGTGTTCTTAAAATGGAACAGTATTTTTAAAATATAAAAATACCGTTCTATAACATAAACACTATTTTATAAAAGGGGCAGGTTTTATTTAGGTGGCATAACAGTTGCAACACCTTTAAGAACAACAACTCCATCTTGATTAGTACATATTGTACTTAATTTCATAATATTTTTTTCTTCCTTTTTTTCTATAACTACAACTTCGGCTTTTATAGTATCTCCAAATCTAACTGGTGCTGTAAATCTGAGTTCTTGACCTAGATAAATAGTGCCTGGTCCAGGTAATTTCATGCCAAGTACGGCGGATACGAAACCAGCTGTTAACATGCCGTGGGCAATTCTACCTTTGAACATTGTTGTTTCAGCTTCTCTTTGATTTATGTGAGCCGGATTTAAGTCACCAGTTATTCCAGCATAAAGATATACATCAGATTCGCTTATAGTTTTTTCAAAAGAATCTTTATCACCAATATTTAGTTCCTTCATTGTTAAACCTTTCATTATTAATTCCTCCTCGTTTTTTACTTTTAATTATTATGAAACTTTTAATCCCATGATTTTTTCCTCGAAAATTCTTTCATCCATAAATTTTAAATTTGATGAAATTACTGGCATGAAATCCATATGTGCCAAAATATCCTTTTCAAGATCAATCCCCGGGGCAATTTCAGTAAGTACTACACCTTTGCGGCTAAGTTCAAAAACAGCTCTTTCAGTAATATACAATACTGGTTGGGAGACATCTACAGCATACTCACCGCTAAAGGTTATTTGCTCAACAGTTTTAATAAATTTGTTGAATTTACCTTCTTTAATTATATTTAACTTTCCATCTTGTACTTCAATTTTTAAACCACCCGCAGTAAAAGCACCACAGAAAACAACTTTTTTAGAGTTTTGAGTTATATTGATAAACCCACCACAACCTGCAATTTTAGGACCAAATTTGCTTACATTAATATTTCCTGATTCGTCGCATTGAGCAAGACCGAGGAAAGCTACATCAAGACCACCGCCATCGTAAAAATCAAATTGACTAGTTTGATCAAGGATCATTTCAGGATTTATTGCAGCTCCGAAACTTAATCCACCTGCAGGGATTCCACCTATAGGGCCTGATTCCAAAGTAAGTTTCATATCACTACCAATACCCTCTTCATTTGCGACCATAGAAATACCCTCAGGTACTCCTATTCCAAGGTTAGTTACAGCATTGGGTATAAGTTCCATAGCTGCCCTTCTAGATATTATTTTTCGCTCATCTAGCTTTAAACCTGGAATATCATCAACTGCCATTCTTATTTCACCATTATATGATGGATTGTATTGCTCCCCATATGTTTGCATATGATTTTCAGGTTTTGAAATTACAATGGCATCAACAAGTATTCCTGGAATTTTAACTTTTCTTGGATCTAGAGTGCCATTTGATACAACTTTTTCAACCTGAAGGATTACAATTCCACCAGAATTTTTAGCAGCTTGTGCCATGGAAAGAACATCTAATGTTACGGCTTCTTTTTCCATAGTGGCATTGCCACTTTCATCAGCATAAGTAGCACGAATAAGTGCCACATTTATAGGGAAAGTCTTATAAAACAAGTATTCCTTATTATCAATTTCAATAACCTTAACTATATCTTCTTTTGTGATATCGTTTAACTTACCGCCGTCGATTCTCGGATCTACAAAAGTTTTTAAACCAACATGAGTAATAGTTCCTGGTTTACCTGATGCTATATCTCTATAAAGATTAGAAATTACACCTTGAGGAAGATTATAAGCTTGAATTTTATTTTCAATAGCAAGATTTGAAAGTTTGGGAGAAAGCCCCCAGTGACCACCTATTACTTTTGAAACTAATCCTTCTACGCCAAGACGATTTAAACCTTTGTCTTTTGAGTCTCCTTGTCCAGCTGAGTACACCAAAGTTAAATTATTAGGACTTCCGCTTTGGGCAAAAGATTTATTAATTTCTATGGTTAATTCTTCGGGGTGACCTGAACCGACAAATCCTCCAATTGCAACGGTGTCACCATTTTTAATTAAAGTGATTGCGTCATAACTAGACATAGTTTTTTTCATTTTTTATCTCCTTTTATCATATTATTAACACCTGTTATAAATATAACAAGCAAGAAGCATGCCAACAAAAAGTGACTAAAATATACAAAAATATCATGTTTACGTTGAAGTTTGATGATTTTATTAAAGATTGTGTAGCTTAGATAAAACTCTATGTACGGCATTAAGAACTTAATATATGTATATATGGGTTTTTAGTTCGAAAAAATGAACGGTATTCTTAAGGTTTAAGAATACCGTTCATTTTATAGAACAATTATAAAGGTATATTATATTTTTGAATTTTTTCATATAAACTTGTTCTTCCAATTTCAAGTTTTTTAGCAGCCTTAGTTTTATTTCCATTGGTTGATTTAAGTGCATCCATAATAGCTTGCTTTTCTGCTTCTACTATAGTTTCTTCAAGACTTTTAATAGGTTTAATCTGTTTTCTTCCTGTAATTTCATCAGGTAGATCTATAGGGCATATAGTATTACTATTTTCTATTACGTTAATTGCCCTTTCTAATATATTCTCAAGTTCCCTTATATTTCCTTCCCATGAATAATTTTTTAGAAAATATTCTGAATCCTTAGACATACCTACAATTTTCTTATTCAAATCTTCAGCAATTTTTGTGATAAGGTGATTTGCAATAAGTAAGATATCATCACGTCTTTCACGAAGAGAAGGAATAGTAATAGTCACTACATTTAATCTATAATAAAGATCTTGCCTAAACTTACCTTCATGCATAGATTTTTCTAAGTTTATATTTGTTGCAGCAATTATACGAATATCAATTTTTTTACTTCCTAATGAACCAATTTTTTCAACTTCTTTTTCTTGAATTGCCCTTAGTAGTTTAACTTGCATATGAAGAGGCATATCTCCTATTTCATCCAAAAATATTGTTCCACCATCAGCTAATTCAAATTTTCCGATTTTACCTTCTTTTTTAGCACCTGTAAATGCACCACCTTCGTAACCAAAAAGCTCAGATTCTAATAAATCAGTCGGAATAGCTCCACAGTTTACCTTTACAAAAGGTGCATACAATCGATCACTAGCTAAATGTATTGCATGGGCAAATAGTTCCTTCCCTGTACCACTCTCACCAAGTATAAGCACATTAGAATGTGTTTGAGCAGCCTTTCGGGCGATAGATTTAGCTGCCAATATCTTTTCACTTGAACCTATTATGTCGTCAAAGGAATAACTTGCAGTATTTAACTGTTTTAACTGAGTTTTATAGGATTCAAGTTCCTTTTTCATAGTTTTAATTTTACTATAAAGGGTATTTAGTTCTTTTACATTTCTAAATAATACTTTGCCAATGGCACCGATTATTTCTCCGTTTTTAATTATAGGCATTCTAGTGGCTATCATGTAGCTTCCTTTTATAGATTGTAGCTGAGCAGTTTCTGTAACCCCTGTTTGTACAACAATATGCATCCTTGTATTTTGAATAACATCAGTAACAGGTTTCCCTATAGCATTTTCTTCTGAAATTCCCATAAATTCACAATATGATTTGCTAATCATAGTTATAATTGCATTTTTATCTATAATGATAATACCATCATAAGCATTGTCTATAACAGTTTTTAATATTTCTACAGCATCTTTTTCGAAATCCATTATAAAATCAGCTCCTTCATATATATTGTGTATAAAGCATCATATTAATACTAATATTTTAGTTTATTTAGAGACATTTGGAAAGTGAATTAAATTTATTACATATATTCAATAAAATGCTTAGAAAATTAGTAAATAAAATTTTTGTAAAAAAAAAGAGCGATTTTGATGTAGAAATACATCAAAATCGCTTAAGTGGAACTATTTATTTTTTAATGTATTAATTTGAGCTATCATTTCTGGGATTACTTTCAAAAAGTCTCCAGCTATTGCTACATCAGCAGCTTTCATGATAGGTGCAGTTGCATCTTTATTTATAGCTATTATGAAATCAGAATCTTGCATACCAGCTAAATGCTGAATTGCTCCTGAGATACCGCAAGCTATATATACAGTTGGTCTTACAGTTTTTCCTGTTTGACCTACTTGTACGGCTTTATCTATCCAACCATTTTCAACTGCTGCTCTTGATGCTCCTACTACACCATCTAAAGTAGCTGCAAGTTTTTCAAGCAAAGCAAAGTTTTCTTTACTTCCAACTCCACGACCACCAGATACTATAATATTAGCTTCTCCGATATCGGCTAAAACTGAAGCAACTTTTACAATATCAACAGTTTTAGTTCTGATATCTGATTCTTTTAAATTTACAGTAACTTTTTCAACTGGGCAAGTTCTAGAAGCATCTCTAGCTAATTTTTCGAAAACTCCTGGTCTAATAGTAGCCATTTGTGGTCTATGATCTGCACAAACTATAGTAGCCATTAGGTTTCCACCAAATGCTGGTCTTGTCATCATTAAATTATTGTTTTCTGTATCTATATCTAATGAAGTACAATCAGCAGTTAAACCTGTTGAAAGTCTTGCTGATATTCTTGGTCCTAAATCTCTTCCTAAATAAGTTGCTCCAACAAATATTACTCCTGGTTTTCTCTCATTTGCAAGATCACATATAACTTTTGCATATGCATCAGTTGTAAAATGACCTAGTAGTGGACTACTCGCAACTATTACCTTATCAGCTCCAAATGCTACAAGTTCGCGAGCCATATCATCTGTTTTATCGCCAAGTAGTACAGCTGTTAACTCTTCTCCTAATTTATCTGCAATTTCTCGTCCCTTACCTAAAAGTTCGAAAGAAATTTTTTGAAGTTCTCCGTCTCTTTGTTCAGCGAAGACCCATACGCCTTTGTAATCTGCTATATTCATTGATTGCTCCCTCCTACATTTTAGATAAAGTGATTTTCTTTTAATTTTGAAACTGCATATAAAGCAGCTTCAGCTGCTGGTAATTGTATTAATTCGCCTTTTCCCTTAGGTTCTTTAGTCATTGACTTTTTAACCTTTGTTGGTGAACCTTTAAGTCCGAGTATAGCTATGTCTGCTCCGATATCTGCTGCACTCCAAACTTTTACTTCTTTGTTTTGGAACATTTCAAAAATGTTTTTTATGTTCATATATCTTGGTTCATTTAATTCTTTTATAGCTGTTAAAAGAACAGGAGTTTTAACTTCGATATCTTCATATCCATCTTCCCATGCTCTTCTAACTTTTAATCCGCCCTTAATTACGTCAACTTTTTCAACGTATGTTATTTGTGCAAGATTTAAATGCTCTGCAATTTCAGGTCCAACTTGCGCTGTATCTCCATCAATTGCTTGTCTTCCAGCAAATACTACATCGTAGTCTAATTTCTTTAAAGTTGCAGCAAGTGCATGTGATGTAGCTAAAGTATCTGCTCCTGCAAATGCACGATCTGATACGAGTATTGCTTCATCAGCACCCATAGCTAAAGCTTCTCTTAATGCTTTTTCTGCTTGAGGTGGTCCCATGCTAATTACAGTCACGTGCGCACCATGTTCATCTTTTAATCTTAATGATTCTTCTAATGCATTTTTATCATCTGGATTTATTATTGATGGAACGCCTTCTCTTATAAGGGTTCCTGTTTTAGGATCTATTTTAACTTCGTTTGTATCTGGAACTTGTTTTAAACATACAACTATATTCATTTAATTTCCTCCTACTTTAATAGATTTCCAGCTATAACCATTCTTTGAACTTCTGAAGTTCCTTCATATATTTCAGTTATCTTAGCATCTCTCATCATTCTTTCTAATGGATATTCTTTAGTATATCCATATCCTCCGAAGATTTGAACAGCTTTTGTTGTAACTTCCATAGCAGTTTCTGATGCAAACAATTTTGCTCTTGCAGCTTCTACTGTATATGATAAACCAGCATCTTTATTAAATGCAGCTTTATAAACTAAAAGTTTAGCAGCTTCAATTTTAACATCAAGTTCTGCAACCATCCATTGAAGTCCTTGGAATGCTGCAAGTGGTTTTCCAAATTGTTTTCTTTCTTTCATATATTTAGTAGCTTCTTCTAGTGCTCCTTCAGCAATTCCTAGAGCTTGAGCAGCTACACCAATTCTTCCACCATCAAGAGTTTTCATTGCAATACCGAAACCTCTTCCTTCTTTTCCAAGCATGTTTTCTTTTGGAACTATACAGTTCTCAAATACAAGCTCAGTTGTTGATGATGCTCTTATTCCTAATTTATCTTCATGTTTACCTATTGAGAATCCAGGGAAATCTTTTTCAACTATAAAAGCTGTAATTCCTCTTGTTCCCTTAGTTTTATCTGTCATAGCAAAAACTACAAATGTATCTGCTACTCCACCATTTGTGATAAATATTTTTGAACCATTTAATATATAGTTATCACCATCTAAAGTTGCTGTAGTCTGTTGCCCTGAAGCATCAGTACCGGCATTAGGCTCAGTTAATCCAAAAGCTCCTAATTTTTCGCCAGTTGCAAGTGGTACTAAATATTTCATTTTTTGATCTTCTGTTCCAAAAGCATCTATTGGGCCTGCACATAATGATGTATGAGCTGATAAGATAACTCCTGTTGTTGCACATGCTTTTGATAATTCTTCAACAGCAATAATATATGATAAATTATCTCCGCCAGCGCCACCATATTTAGTTGCTATTGGAATACCCATCATATGGTATCTAGCCATTTTTTCTACAGTTTCGCTAGGAAATCTTTCTGTAACATCTATTTCCGCAGCTATTGGTTTAACTTCATTTAATGCGAATTCACTTACCATCTGTTTTACAAATTCTTGTTCCTTCGTCAATGTAAAATTCATGAAATTGCCTCCTCGCTATTTTGTAAGATGGATAACAAGTATTAATTGATATCTATCTTATTCTTTGTTCATAATAATTATAAGTTTTGGTATAAAACCGTTTTCTTTATATCTGATCATAAATAAGAAACTAATATTTAACCATAATAATAATTGAACATTAGTATCTATAAATAATATAAGCAAGAATAATGCCATATCTGTTTTAAAGACATAATGGTCACTTAAACACAAAAATTAACTCAAAGTTAGTGATAATATAATGATTTACTGAAAAATGTTCTTTATTATTACACTAATTACATATTTTGATATAAAATTGGATATGCGTGTACTAAATTTAGTACAAATAAACTAAAACATCATAAATAATGTTTATATATATGAACACTTTAATATAATCTATATTAGAAGTGTTCTAAAACTAGTACATTTATAATTGGAATTACTTATTCTTAATATAAGAATATTTTTAATAGTCCATAATATTTTTTTAGAATATTACTTAGAAGTATTAATAATGTTATTCAATGAATCAATATTATTTTGATGGTCTTTTATTATATTATTTAAAATACTAGAGTTACTAAATACTGAATTATTTGCTATTAATTCATTAATAGTTTTTATTGCCATGAACTCACCTTGCAAGGCTTCCTTAAGATAACTAGTGTTACCTGTAGCGCCGAGATGTTTTATATTTGATATAGTTTCTGCGACTACTCCTTGAATTCCAATACTGCCAGAGGGTCTACCTCCAAGATCTTGTATTTTAGCAGAAATTTGTAGAGTATGTTGCTTATGGGTTCGTTGTATATTTTGTAATTCAGTTTTAATATTTATGTCACTCGCATGGTTTATCAACGCTTCAAAACTGTCAATAGCCATATATTCACTCTCGAGAAGGAAATTTAAATTTTTAATATTTTCACTATTCATTATTATCAACTCCTCTAATATTTAGGTTGCCCAAATAGAGGATACTTATTAATCCGATTTTTAAAGTGAACTTTTTAACATCTTTTCATGATATAGGTATAGCTGTTTCATTAAAATTTTATCCGCTTGAGTTTGATTTATAGTACCATTATCAACAAGTGTAGTTATTGGATTTATATAACTAAGTTTTGTACTACTTTTATATAATTTATTTTCTGAATTGATTATAGTTTTTGCATAATCAATATTGTTGACCTTTTTAGTTTTAGATTTATTTATTATAGATTTAATTTTATTTGCTTGATCCTCAGTTATAGTTTTAGTAATTATAGGTTCTTCTAAATTGGTTTCTAAATTTTGTTTTGTTTTAGTATTTATTTGTTTACACTCGCTTGTCAAAATTGTATTTCCGCTAATATTTATTGGGGTTGTAGTTATTGCAAAGGTTGTACTAACAGAGGATAAATATATACCACCTGTTAATATTCCTGTTAGTATTTTGGTCTTTAAAGATATATTTTTCATCTTAGTCTCTCCTCACTAATTTATTATTGTTTATTTCTATGGTTAAATTATATCAATTGTAAATGTCAGAGGAGTGTCAATATGATGTATATTTTGTTTGATTTATGTATTTTTTATAAATGTTTTGTATAGGCAAGGAAAGTAGTAATTAAAATTATATCAAAACGACAAAATAGTAAAATAAAGCATATTGTGTTAAAATGAAGGTGATATATACGTACTATAAACTTGTAATTATGTCTAGGTAGTAGTATTAATCACAGCAGTTTATTAATAAATTTATATATTAGAGGTGTCTATAAATGAAAAAAGGATTTTGGTTTATTATTCTGTCTGCTTTTCTTTTCAGCACTATGGAAATAGTTTTAAAAATGGTGTCTAATCAATTTAACCCTATACAGATAAGCTTCTTAAGATTTTTTATAGGGTCTATCATGTTACTTCCACTAGCTTTAAAAAATTTAAGGAGTAAAAAGCTTTCTTTAAACAGGAAGGATTATTCATTTTTTATATTAACAGGCTTTATTTGCGTTGTAGTAAGTATGACATTTTACCAACTTGCCATTTTTTATTGTAAGGCATCTATAGTTGCGGTTCTCTTTAGTTGCAATCCTATATTTGTAGTTACTTTCGCTTTCTTTTTAATAGGAGAAAAATTATATAAGCATACTATTATTACAATGGGATTAAGCATAATTGGAATGATATGTATATTGAACCCTTTTAATATGACAATAAGTTTAAAAGGTATAATATTTATTGTTATTTCTACTGTAACATTTGCTTTGTATAGTGTAATATGCAATAAGAAATCCGAAAAATTTGGAGGGGTAGTCTTAACTTGTTTTAGTTTTTTAATGGGTAGCCTTGAAATGTTAGTGCTTATGCTTATTACAAAATTAAGTTTTATATCAAAAATTTTATCAGATAATGGGTTAAAAGAATTCGCGAATATTCCAATATTGCATGGTATAACACTAAGCAATATTCCAATGCTTGCTTATATTAGTATTTTTGTAACTGGGCTTGGTTACACGTTTTATATATTAGCAATGGAAGAGACTTCTGCATCTACTGCATCAATTGTATTTTTTATTAAGCCTGCTTTAGCTCCGATTTTAGCTTTAATAATTCTAAAAGAGGCAATTGCTGCAAACACGATGATAGGAATTGCTTTTATTGTTATTGGGTCAATTATAAATTTTAGAGAGAATAACAAATTGGCTAGAAACATTATTAGCTAAACATTATTAATTAAATATTATTAAATTTCAGTACTAGGGATATCATTTTCATTGGGTTCCCTTTTTTTGTGCTTCTCTTTAAAAAACAATACAATTCCAGGTAGTAATGAAACTATTATTATAGTTATTAATGCAAAAGAAAAATGATCTTTTATAAAGGATAGATTTCCTGCAAAATAACCCCCACCTAAAAATAAACTTACCCATAATCCATCACCAATCATATTGCAAGGAATAAATTTAAGATAACTCATTTGTAAAGTCCCAGCCACAAAAGGGGCAAATGTTCTAAGTATAGGAACAAATCTTGCGAGTATTATAGTTAATGAACCATGGTTTTCATAAAAAACTTGAGCTTTTTTTAAATATTCCTTTTTAATAAATAGTACCTGTTGCTTCGCTGATATATTGCTTCCAATCTTCCTGCCTATATAATAATTAGAAATATCACCAAGTAATGCTGCAAAATATCCTACAACTAGAAGAGTGGAAATATTCATTGATCCGAGTCCTGCTAGTGCTCCCGCGGCAAATAACATTGAGTCACCTGGCAGAAATGGCGTAACAACTAAGCCTGTTTCTAAAAATATAATTAGAAAAAGAATAACGTATGTTAATATCCCATACTGATGTAATATTAAAATTAAATATTTATCGATATGCATTAGTCCGCTTATAAAATTCATTGAAATATTCATATTTTTCCCTTCCATCATTAGAATATTAAGTTAAATTTCCTCACATAAGTTACATGCTAGTTAATGGCATTTTAAAATTATGAGGTCTTTATTATTCTGCACATATATATGTTAATTATGATAAGAAAATTTATATTTTTATATTATGGGAAAAGAATTGGTGATTTAATAAAATATTAGAAGCAACTCAAATAAGATAAGGTTCTAATTACTATCAGCTTTTTTACTTGTGGCAATATTTATAGGTTTAATTGGATTTACAGGGACGAGCAGTATGAGAAGTATCAATACAAATGTTAGTAATATATATAATAATGATTTGATAGCGATTAAAGATATTAGTCGTATTATTACAAATGCAGTACAAATTAAGGCAGATGAAGTGTCAATTATTGATTCTAGAAATAAAAGCAATTTGCAAACAATAAAGGCTAGTATTGCAGATATAGAAACTATAAATAATACACTTATACTAGAATACAAACCCACGATTACAACTGATTTAAGTAAACAACAATTTGCAAAATATGAAAAATTACTTTTGGAGAATCGCACAAATAGAGAAAAATTAATTAAACTAGTTGATAATGCAGATTATGTTAAAGCAAGTAAACTATTATCAAGTGGTGATGCAAATACAAATGATATGATTGTAACTCTAGTCAAAGAATTAACAACAGATTCAAATGCTGCAAAAGTTGATTATGAAGCTAGTCAAGTGTCTTTTAATAAAGCAAGTAGGATAATTAATGTATTAAGTATTCTAGGCTTAGTTGTCGCTATTATGCTCGGTTTGATAATAGCTATTACAACCTCAAGGCAAATAAAGAAAATTCTAAAAGTTGCACAATCTCTTGGAGAAAATGATTTATCAAAGACTGTTGATATTGATGATAAAAGTGAGATTGGTAGTTTAGCAAAGGCAATAAATAAAGCTATATTAAATTTAAAAATATTAATTTCTGAGATATCAGAAAGTGCTACTGGTATTACTGCCACTAGCCAAGAACTATCTGCTACAACAGAAGAAATATCAGCGAAAATGGAGATAGTAAATGAATCAATAAAACAAGTAGCATTGGGAGCGGAGCTACTGAGTGCAACAACTGAGGAGATAAACGCTACAACAGAAACTATTGCAAAAAATGTTAAAGATGTGACTGGGAGAGCAAATAAAGGAAACAATATTGCAAAAGACATAGAGAAAAAAACAATTGGCCTTAGAAAAAGTGCGCAAGATAGTTCGAATACCACAAATGAATTATATTTCGCAAATCAAACAAGCATACTAAAAGCAATAGAAGAAGGTATGGTTGTTAGCCAAGTTAAAATAATGGCTGATGAAATAGGAAACATAGCCACCCAAACAAACCTTCTTGCACTTAATGCAGCGATAGAAGCCGCAAGAGCTGGAGATCAAGGTAAGGGATTTGCGGTGGTAGCTGATGAAGTTAGAAAACTTGCTGAAGAATCAGCAGATGCAGTAAAACGCATTCAAAATGTAACGACCGGAGTTGAAACAGCATTTAAAAATCTTTCGGGCAGTGCTCAAGAGGTTTTAGAATTTATGGATAATAAAGTAAAGCCAGATTACGAATTATTTGTAGACACAAGCAAGCAATACGGAGAAGACGCTGTAGTATTCAATAATCTATCAACAGACATTGGATCTTCAATGAATATGGTTAATGCAACAGTATCAGAAATTCATAAAGCAATAGAAAATGTATCGGCTACAGCTGAGGAATCAGTTGCTAGTTCAGAGGAAATACTTGCAAGTGTTAATGAATCTTTTATGGCTATTGAAGAAATAACAAATGCTACTCAAAGCCAAGCAATACAAGCAGAGAAACTAAGTGGGATGGTTCAAAAATTTAAGCTGTAAGACAAATAAAACACAACATGTCAACCTATTGACATACATTGAAGTCACATATATAATAAAATCAAATAGATTCTAAATCGATTTCTAAAGGAGAGATTGTAGTATGGCAGTAAAAAATCAAGTACAGCTTATCACTTACCCAGATTCTATGGGAGGAAATTTAAAAATTCTTAACAATGTACTTTTAAAATATTTTTCTGATGTTTTTAAAGGTGGAGTTCATATTCTGCCACCATTTCCGTCTTCTGGAGACAGAGGGTTTGCTCCACTTACATATTTGATGATAGAACCAGAGTTCGGTACATGGGAGGATATAAAAGACATAGGAGAAAACTTTGATATATTGGTTGATTTAATGGTTAATCATATTTCGGGTAAATCTATATATTTTCAAGATTTTCTTAAAAAAGGTAGAAAATCAGAGTATTCTGATTTGTTTATCACTTTGGATAAGATTTGGGAAGATGGAAAACCAGTTAAAGAAGACATTGAAAAGATGTCACTTCGCAGGACAGTGCCTTATTCAAACTTTAAAATAGAAGAAACGGGTGAGGAAGAGAAGGTTTGGACTACTTTTGGTAAAACTAGCCCTTCTGAGCAGATTGATTTGGATGTAAGGTCAGATAAGGTAAAACAGCTTCTTAAAGATTTCTTTGTGAATTTTAGTAAAAATAACGTTAAAATAGTAAGGTTAGATGCAGTTGGATATGTTATCAAAAGGTTTGGAACAAGCTGTTTTTTTGTAGAGCCAGAAGTATATGATTTTCTTGATTGGATTAAGAAATTGGCGGATTCTATGAAAATTGAATTGCTTCCAGAAGTTCATTCACATTACTCAACTCAATACAAACTTGCAGAGCATGGGTTCTGGATTTATGATTTTATTCTGCCTTATACCATTCTTGATACATTAATAAATAAATCTAGTGAGAAGCTTTGTGAATACCTTAAGGATCGTCCGTCGAGACAATTTACAATGCTTGACTGCCATGATGGTATTCCTGTAAAACCTGATATGGATGATCTCATAGACACTAAGGAAGCTAGAAAACTTGTAGATTTGACCCTTAAGAGAGGCTCAAATTTAAGCCTTATTTTATCAGAAGAAGATAAGTCAGAAGACGGATTTGATGTGCATCAAATAAGAGGGTCTTACTACTCTTTATTGGAGTGTGATGATGATGCATATTTGGCAGCTAGAGCAATTCAATTTTTTGTACCTGGGATACCGCAGGTATATTATGTGGGACTACTAGCAGGAAAAAATGATGTTGAAAATGTAAAGAAAACTGGTGAAGGTCGTGAAATTAACCGTCACAACTTCAGTCTTGAGGAAATTGAGCAGTCAGTTAAAAAAGAAGTTGTTCAAAGACTTTTAAAACTTATCAGATTTAGAAATGAATACCCTGCTTTTAATGGAAAATTTAAAGTTATTCATACTGCTAAAGACGAAATTCGACTTTATTGGCATAAGGATGATAGATATTGTACATTATTTATAGATTTAAAAACTAATAAGTCTGTGATAGAATATATTGATGAGTCTAGCAAGGTAGTTCAATATTTAGTATAAGAAGTTATAATGTAAATGACTCAAATTGATTGTGCAAGGGTGAGGATGTCTTTATGGCAACGATAAAAGATGTGGCTAAGATAGCTGGGGTCACTGTTACAACTGTTTCAAGGGTTTTAAATAATAGAGGCTATATAAGTCAGGTTACTAGAAACAAGGTTCATGAGGCTATGAAAGAACTTGATTATCAGCCGAATGAAATAGCACGTTCTTTATTCAGAAGAAAGTCTAACATGATTGGGCTTATTATTCCAAATGTAGCTCATCCATTTTTTGCGGAACTTACTAGTTATATAGAGTATTATGCTTATAAGGCTGGCTATAAGATTTTGTTATGTAATTCTTATCAAGACAGTGTTAAGGAAAAAGGTTATGTAGAAATGCTTAAAAGATATCAAGTGGACGGAATAATTATGGGAAGCCATACCTTAGATACCTCGGATTATCTTATTCCTAATTTGCCTATTGTAGCACTTGATAGAACATTTACTAATAATATACCTTTTGTCACTTCGGATAATTATCATGGAGGGATTTTGGCTACAAATCTTTTGATAGATAGAGGATGTAAAAATATTGCTCATATAAGTGGACCACTTGAAATTAATACTCCAGCTAATAAGCGTTATCAGGCTTTTATGGATGTCGTACTGGAGAGAAAAGTAAATTTTATTATAAAACAGGCAAAGCTTGATATTTTTGAGGGCTATGAGAAACTGGCTTATAAGCTGTTTGAAGAGCATCCAGATATAGATGGTGTCTTTGCTAGTAGTGACATGATAGCAGCTTCAATAATACATGTTGCTAACTTAATTGGAAAAGATATTGCAAAGGACTTAAAAATTGTTGGGTATGATGATATTAATATAGCATCACTTATAGTCCCACCTTTAACTACAATAAAACAACCAATAGAAAAGATGGGGGAGCTAGTAGTAAAAATTCTAATAGATTTACTCGAAAAAAAAGAAGTAAATATAGAAAATATTTTGCCTGTAACTTTAGTGGAAAGAAAAACCACTTAACCATTTATTTAAATGAATTATTAATAGAGACTATGGAGAACATTATATAGTCTCTATTTTTATTGTGCGTTCGGCATGGGCGCAATCTAATGGAAGTCTGCGGCCAAACTCTGGTCTGACGTACAAATGTTTTCTATATGGAAAACTAATTGTCAAAAAACAGATTGCTTGTAGTTGGAAAAATTAATTAATTATTGTCCAAAGTTTTTTCATTATAATTGATTAAGGTCACATATATTGCCATATCACAAAACATTAAATTTGAGGTAATTCTATAATTATTTTTAAACAGTTACCTCAAAATCTCATGATATACATAATAATCAAAAATTTCTTATGTGTCCAGATAATAATCATAAATTATGAGGTTAATAGTGAAGTTTTGTTGATATATATTTGGATATAGAAAATGCTTTCTTAAATTAAGTCATACGGTTGACATATTTAAAAACATTGTATATAATATACCTATAGTAATCATTTACATAATGCTTTTATGGGTTGCTAATTTAGCAATTTATAAATATACAAATATAAAAATATGAATAAATAAAGAGGGGGATTTAAAAAATGAAAAAAAGTTTACACAAGATTATTGCGGTTGCACTTACTTCTATGGTTATGATGTCCACTTTAGCGGGCTGTGGCAGTGCTAAGACTACAAGCGACACAAGTGGTAAACCTGTAACTCTTACTTATCAAATTTGGGATAAAAATCAACAACCTGGTATGCAAGCTATCGCTGATTCTTTTCACAAGTTAAACCCAAATATAACAGTAAAAGTGGAAGTTACACCTTGGGATCAATATTGGCCAAAAATGGAGGCAGGGGCTTCAAGTGGAACACTTCCAGACGTATTCTGGATGCATTCAAATAATTTCTTTGAATATGCTAACGCTGGTATGTTAATGGATTTAACTGACACAATAAAAAATAGTAAAGATGTAAAAATGAGTAATTTTCCTAAGAGTCTTACAGATTCATATACATTAAAAGGTAAAGTTTATGCTATGCCTAAGGATTACGATACAATAGCATTATGGTACAACAAGACTATGTTTGATAAAAAGGGTATTGCTTATCCAGATGGAACTTGGGATTGGAATAAGTATTTAGAAGTTGCAAAAAAATTAACTGATCCTTCAAAAGGAGTATTCGGTTGTGTGGCTCCTTCAGATGATGGACAGGGTTATTATGACCTTGTTTACCAAAATAATGGATATATACTTTCGCCTGATAAGAAAAAATCAGGTTTTGGTTTAGCAGCTACAAAACAAGCTATACAGTGGGATGTTGATCTAAGTCGAAAATATAAGGTATCTCCAACTCAACAACAATTTGCAGATACCAGCTTTACCACATACTTTGAATCAGGAAAAGCAGCAATGGGCTTATTCGGATCATGGATGGTAAGCGAATTTAAAGCAAATGATTATGTGTCTAAAAATTGCAATGTAGCTGTTATTCCTAAGGGAAAGACAAAAGCAACCATAATTAATGGTTTAGGAAATGCTGTCTCAGCAAAAACTAAACATCCAGTAGAAGCTTTGAAATTCGAGGATTTCTTAGGAGCAAAGGAAGCAAATACTATTCAATCTGAAAAAGGTGCTGCAATTCCAGCATATACAGGAACTGAACAACCATTTATAGACAATACTAAACAATTCAACTTAAAAGTATACCCAGAAATGTTAAAGTATTCTGTGTTATTACCAAATTCACCAACAAAAGTAAAATGGTATCAAACTCAAATTGACACAATGACAAAGGTATATTCTGGTCAGCTTACTGTAGATGAGGGTTGTAATATAATTGATAAAAAAATGAATGCTCTTCTAGCAACTGAAAAGTAATTAATTGATGACAGTTAGTGATTATAGCTAACTGTCATCATAATTAACTAAATTTAATTATGATTTTATAAAAGGAGGGGAAATTTTGAAAGCGATGATTAAACAAAAAAACACATCGAAACGTTCAGGTAAAAAGGTAAAGATTAGTAAGAAGGATTTAAATGACTATTATTGGGCTTATTTTATGATAGCACCTACGATAATAGGACTTATTATATTAAATATATGGCCGTTAATTCAAACTATTTATTTAAGTTTTAATAAAACCAGTGATTTTGGTATTAATCAGTGGATTGGGTTAGATAATTATAAACAGATGTTTTCAGACCCTGCTGTATGGCAGGCAACTTTGAATACATTAAAATATACTGCAATTTCAGTTCCTATTGGCGTAATTCTTTCTTTGGGCATTGCAGTATTACTTAATTCGAAGATAAAAGGTAAAACTATATATCGTACAATCTATTTTCTACCTATGGTTTCAGCACCAGCGGCTATAGCCATGGTTTGGAGATGGCTTTATAGTTCAGATTTCGGTTTGTTTAACTACTTGCTTTCTTTAGTAGGTATACACGGACCCAATTGGCTTACAAATCCAAAACTCGCGCTTTTATCCATAATAGTAGTAGGAATATGGAGTTATCTAGGTTACAATATGATTATTTTACTTGCAGGGCTGCAGGAAATACCAAAAAGCTTTTATGAAGCAGCTAAAATTGATGGAGCAGGTCCTATCAGACAGTTTTTCGCTATTACATTTCCATTAATATCACCAACGATGTTTTTTGTTGTCGTTACTTCTATGATAACTGGATTACAAGTATTTGATTTAATATTTATGATGATTAGTAAGTCAAATGCAGTTATGGAGTCTACTCAATCTTTAGTGTACTTATTCTATAATTATTCATTCGTAATGAATGATAAAGGTTATGGTTCAACTATAGTAGTACTTTTATTAGCAATAATTTTATTGATAACTGTAGTTCAACTTAAATTACAGAAAAAATGGGTTCATTATGAATAACTTCAAGGGGAGGTATAATTTATGAAAGGAAAATTAAAATCAAGCAATTCAATTGTTCACATAATTCTTATAATAGGTGCGATTGCAATGCTAATTCCATTTATATGGATGATACTAACTTCGTTAAAAACACTTACAGAGTCAACGTCATTACCAGTTACTATTATGCCTAAAAGTTTTAAATGGGGAAATTATGTTGACGTATGGAATCAATTGCCGTTTGCGAAATTTTACATAAATACAATGCTAATGATATTTTTTAGAGTCATAGGTTCAGTTTTCTTTAGTGCCATGGCAGCCTATGCTTTAGCCAGAATTGAGTTTCCAGGAAAAAATTTTTTCTTTATGTTAATACTTATTCAAATGATGATACCAGGACAAATATTTATTATCCCACAGTATGCTATAATTTCAAAACTTGGATTATTAAATACTGTTACAGCTCTAGTAATACCCGGGATTATAAGCGCTTTTGGTACTTTTTTACTTAGACAATTTTTCATTGGAATTCCGAAGGAACTAGAGGAAGCAGCAATATTAGATGGATGTAACAGATGGCAAGTATTTTGGAAAGTTATGTTACCTTTAACTAGATCCGGCTTAGTAGCGCTTGGAATATTCACTTCAGTGTTTGCTTACAAGGATTTGATGTGGCCTTTGATAGTAAATATGTCATTAGATAAGATGCCGCTAGCGGCTGGAATGGCATCATTACAAGGTCAATATTCAACAAATTTTCCTCAACTTATGGCAGGCTCAATGATAGCTATATGGCCAATGCTTATAATATTTATTATATTTCAGAAGCAATTTATTGAAGGTGTTGCAAGTACAGGTTCGAAAAGCTAATTTTGAATTTATGTATTATTGTTAAATAAATTGAACATTAAAAAATAAGTTAAATAGTATATTAAAATATGATGATTGTTCATTTAAAGTAACTAATAGCCTTTGGTAATCATTTTTAAGGTTCTATTGTAAAAGTAAGTTTGAAATAATAAATACTATTCAATTTGGAGATTTCTACAGATTAAAAAGTCATTTTGAAAATATCGAAAATCAGGAGGAGATAATGTTTAAATTTGATGACATAATTAATTTACAGAATAAAGAAATGATATTTTAGTAGTAGGGGAACTTCTTGTAGATATGATATCAGTAGAATATAGTGATGATTTTGAATGTGATAGTTATAATATTTTATGAAGGGTGGTTTACAACATGGGCATATCTTATAATGAAGTAACAAGAGTTTTTCATTTACAAGCAGGAAATACAAGCTATGTTATGCAGGTATATAAGGATGGGTATCTTTCACACCTTTACTGGGGAAGAAAGATAAAAAAAGTTAATGTTCAGGAGCTGTTAGCAGGTATAGCTAGGGGGTCTTTTTCAACAAATTCAGATGCTAATGATATAGTACTTACACTTGATACTTTACCACAGGAATATCCTGCATATGGAAATACAGATTTTCGTACTCCAGCATATTCAGTACAACTAGAGAACGGCACAACTATAACTGATCTTAGATATAAATCACATAGAATTATAAAAGGAAAACCCGCACTAAAAACATTACCAGCTACTTATGTTGAAAGTGACGCTGAAGCCGAAACTCTTGAAATAGTATTAACAGATTCTTTGCTTGGGCTAAAGGCGGTTCTATCGTATACCGCCTATAACAATTATGACGTTATCACACGAAATGTGCGTTTTATTAATGAGGGGAATACAAATCTTAAGCTACTTCGTGCTTTAAGTATGAGTGTAGATTTTAATAATAAAGACTACGATTTTGTGCACCTTTATGGATCCTGGCAAAAAGAAAGAAGTATTGAAAGAAGACCTCTTTTAAATGGGAATCAATCTATAGAAAGTAGAAAAGGCGCAAGTGGTCACCAACATAATCCTTTTATAGCACTACTAAGCAAAAATGCTACTGAAGATCAAGGTGAAGTATATGGTTTTAGTTTAGTTTACAGCGGTAATTTCCTAGCTCAGGCTGAAGTTGACCAAGATGAGACTACCAGGGTATCCATTGGAATAAATCCTTTTGATTTTTCTTGGCTTTTAAAGCAAGGGGAATCATTCCAAACTCCTGAAGCTGTAATGGTTTATTCCTCAAATGGTTTAGGTGACATGTCTAGAACCTACCATAAACTTTATCGCACAAGATTATGTAGAGGTGAATTTAGAGATAAAACAAGACCTGTCCTTGTAAACAACTGGGAAGCTACATATTTTGATTTTAACGCTGAAAAAATAGAAAACATTGCTAAAGTTGGAAAAGAACTTGGTATTGAACTTTTTGTATTAGATGATGGCTGGTTTGGAAAGAGGGATAATGATGATTGTTCATTAGGTGACTGGGTAGTTAATACTAAAAAATTACCTAAGGGATTAGATAATTTAGCTAATCGTATCAACGAACTTGGATTGCAGTTCGGATTATGGTTTGAACCTGAAATGGTATCACCTAATAGTGATTTATATAGAGCTCATCCAGATTGGTGCTTGCATGTACCAAATAGAACACCATCAGAATCAAGAAATCAATTAATATTGGATTTATCTAGAGAAGATGTGTGTACTTATATTATTAAAGCCGTATCAAATGTTTTAAGTAGCGCTAATATAAGCTATGTAAAATGGGATATGAATAGAAATATGACTGAAATCGGTTCTGAATGTTTGCCCGTAGAAAGGCAGAAAGAAACAGCTCATAGATATATGCTAGGACTATATAGAATTATGGATGAGATAACTTCATCATTCCCAAATATATTGTTTGAAAGTTGTTCGGGTGGTGGTGGCCGTTTTGACCCCGGAATGTTATTCTACATGCCTCAAACCTGGACTAGTGATAATACCGATGCAGTAGATAGATTAAAAATACAGTATGGTACAAGTATTGTTTACCCTATTAGTACTATGGGATCTCATGTTTCAGCAGTTCCAAATCATCAAGTTCATAGAAATACTTCTCTTAAAATGAGAGGCGATGTGGCTATGTCTGGTAATTTTGGCTATGAATTAGATCTTACAAAGTTCTCCGATGAAGAAAAAGGAGAAGTAAAAGTGCAGGTAGCACAATATAAAGAGCTGAGAGAAATTATTCAGTTTGGTGAAATGTATCGACTGTTAAATCCTTTTGAAGGCAATGAAACTGCCTGGATGTTTGTCACAGAAGATAAGACCCAGGCAGTTGTGGCATACTTTAGAGTTTTGGCATTAGCAAATGCTCCGATAAGAAGAATTAAATTAAAAGGCCTAGATCCAAATAAAGAATATTCAGTTTTTGGCAAAGATGACACCTATGGTGGAGATGAACTTATGTATGTAGGGCTTACCATAACAGATTTAGAGGGTGATTATCAAAGCATTATATGGATTTTAAAAAGCAAATAATTCTTCATTGTAAAAGTGGCTGTCTCAAAATAAAAATTAATTTTTATTTTGAGACAGCCACTTTTTTACTCAAAATAAACCAGAAAGTTGGTTCATATAATTTAATATAATGAGATTATTTTACCAACCAATATATTTTTTTATTAAAGTAACTACTCCATCCTCATCATTAGTCAAAGTTACATCATTAGCTGAAAGCTTTAGCAAAACAAATTGTGGCTACAATTTGTTCACGTCCCCTGGGGATTTTTATGAGAGAAACGAATTTGCTGAAAAATACTAAAGACAAACAATTTCAACTATAAATTTACGTAAGGTTTTTTAACTAGATAAAAAATTATGATTAGATTCATTATAATAAATATTGTAAAATAATTATGTCATACGGTTGACATGTTAAATAAACATATTGTATAATGGAATTATGAGAAATGGGTTACATTAATTGACCGTGATAAAACAATAAAAATTATTGTAACTATACTATTGATATCGGGTATTTAGGGGGATTAATATGATAAGTTTTAATAAGAAAATAGAATTTAATGATAAGGAAATCGATGTATTAGCAATAGGTGAGCTACTTATAGATATGATATCAAAAGAATACAGTAACAACTTCGAAAGTAATGATTACCAAAGGTATTTTGGAGGATCTCCAGCAAACATCGCAATGAATACAACGAAACTGGGAATAAAATCTCAAATTGTAAGTGCTGTAGGTAATGATGGCTTGGGAGAGTTTTTAATACAGCACTTAAAGAATAATAATATTAATACCGGTATGGTAAAGCAAGTTGATTATCCAACTAGCATTGTTTTGATAACAAAAAGCATAGGAACCCCGGTCCCTATATTTTATAGAAATGCTGATTTTCAAGTAAAGTACAATGAAGAGCTAGAGGAAAAAATAAAAAAGAGTAAGATTGTACATTTCTCTTGTTGGCCATTATCAATGCAACCATTTAGAAACACCATAGAGCAAATTATTAAAATAGCCCAAAAGAATAAAATTATTATTTCTTTTGACCCAAATTATCATCCAATGATATGGGAAAGAGGTCATGATGGCATAGAATATGTAAAATCAATTATTAAATATGTAGATATAATAAAACCCTCTGAGGATGATGCGCAAAGATTGTTTGGTAAAGATACAATTGATAATCAAATTGATAAGTTTTTAAAGTTAGGAGCAAAACTTGTAATAATGACTATTGGTAAAGATGGAGCCATTGTTTCAAATGGTAGTGAAAAGATAAAAATACCTACATTAGCTAGTAATGTAGTTGATACAACAGGTGCAGGAGATGCATTTTGGTCGGGTTTTTATGCAGCAATTATAAAGGGTTATACAGTTAAGCAAGCTCTTTATTTAGCAGCAGCAGTTAGTGCTTTTAAACTTAAATTTTTGGGTGCAGTAGTTGAGTTACCTTCAATAGAAGAGATAAAAAATATTTATAAACTATAGGAGTAAGGGTATATAATGAGTTAATATTTTATTTTAAACCTTAAATTATGATATAGGAAAAAAAGTTACTATTTTTTTATAGTAACTTTTTTTCCTATATAGTTATTTATTTAATTTAAACTAATAAGTAGAATTAAAACTTTTTAAAAAATAAGATTAAGGGAATTATGTTACAACTAACATATTTTTAACATAATTATTTGCTAATTTTGATACATTCCTTTGTTAGTATATAAATATAGGATTAAAGAAGGAGTGAAGCACATGATTACTTTTAAAAATATTTACAATAATTTAAAAAACAATGAAAAACTTAAACGTATAGTAAGGTTTGGATTTGTAGGTGGGTTAAATACTGTAATTGACTTTGGAATATTCTCTGTGCTTAATAGTATTTTGGGTGTTAACTATGTTATAAGTCAGATAGTGTCATATTCAGGTGGTACTTTAAATAGTTATTTTTTAAATAAATTTTGGACTTTTAATGATACGAAAACAAGTAAAAAAACGACAAAAGAGATTGTTCAGTTCGCTGTTGTTAATTCAGTTTCCCTAGGTGTAAGTTTATTAGGTATGAGCATATTACTGAGCAATAATTCCATGAATCCTTTAATTGCAAAAATTATTTCCATGGTTTTATCTCAAGTTGTTAATTTTTTAGGATACAGATTTTGGGTTTTTGGTACAATTGTGAAATCGTCATCTGGAACCAATGGAATAGCTTGAACCCCATTTGAATTTATAAAGCAATAATATATAAAGGAGATGTTTTATATGAAAGTTAAAAAAGCAATTATACCAGCAGCAGGACTTGGAACAAGATTTTTACCAGCAACGAAGGCATTACCTAAAGAAATGTTACCTATAGTTGATAAGCCTACAATGCAATATATTATAGAGGAGGCTGTTGCATCAGGCATAGAAGAAATATTAGTTATTACAGGTAGAAATAAAAAGTCTATTGAAGATCATTTTGATAAATCAATAGAACTAGAGTTAGATCTGGAAAACAAGCATAAAGATAGTCTTCTTAAACAAGTTCGAAATATATCAAATATGGTAAATATATATTTTATAAGGCAAAAGGAACCTAAGGGTCTGGGAGATGCTATAAATTGTGCAAGAGCTTTTGTAGGTAATGAACCATTTGCCGTAATGCTCGGTGATGATATAGTGGATGCGAAGATTCCATGTCTAAAACAACTTATGGATTGTTTTGAAGAGAGAAATACAACAATACTCGGAGTTCAGGAGGTAGGAAGAAAAAATGTAGATAAATATGGAATAGTTGATGGAACGCGTTTAAGTGATCAAGTGTACAAAATAGATAACCTTATTGAGAAACCAAAAGTAGACAAAGCACCATCAAATCTAGCTATACTTGGTAGATATATAATAACTCCTGAAATATTTGATATATTAGATAAAACGCTTCCTGGAAAAGGGGGAGAAATTCAATTAACTGATGCCCTTAAAACATTAATAGCACAGCAAGATATGTATGCATATATATTTGAAGGACGAAGATACGATGTAGGGGATAAATTAGGGTTTCTTGAAGCAACAGTAGAATTCGCTTTAAAGAGGGATGAATTAAAAATTCCATTTATGAAATATCTTCAGACTTTAAAAGATAATAAAACATTTAGTGATATATATAAAGAAGTAGCCTCAGGAATAGAGAGTTAATAGCAAAGTGAATAGGAGAACAAATTTAATAAAATCATTTGTAAAATTAAGCCATTCTAAATGTCAATTTAGAATGGCTTAATTTTGTTTGGATTTCCGTGGGATAAAGATTGGTGTTAAAACTTAAACTTATATTAAGGAAAAAAAATAACATAAAAGTATTTTATAAGTTAAATACTTATATTGTGTCAAAATGGTATAATATTTAAAGAACTAAAAATTATGGAGGGTAAACTGAAGAAATAAGAGACTATAATAGACATTTGACGAGAAAAGGAGTTGAAATTAGGTTTTATCAACTTAATTAGTTAAGGTGAGTATGAACCTTAAAATTATGAAATTTAGAATAAAATTTTTAGTACTTATCATTTTTGTTATAGCAGCATTTGGAATATTGAACGTAGGCAATATTTTATACAAAAAAACTAATGTTGTAAAAGTTACGGTGCCAGAAGGATATACATATGAAAAAGTAGGAAAGACACTTCAAAAGTCTGGATTAGTTACACAAAAGGATTTTATAAAGGAAGCTGAAAATTGGTCAGATAATAATTATTGGTTTTTAAAAGATGTGCCAAATGATAAACATAAGTTAGACGGTTTTTTATTTCCTGCTACATATTCTTTTCAAAAGGATGCAACGAGCAAAGTAATTATAAAAAAAATGCTTGATACTTTTGAGTTTAATATGAAATCTAATAAAGACTACATAACTAAAAACAAACTTAATATAAGAAATGTTGTAATAGAAGCTTCTTTAGTTGAGAAAGAAGCAGGAAAAGATGTAGATAGAACAAAGATAGCAAGTGTTATTCAAAATAGGTTAAAGATAAAGATGCCGCTTCAAATAGATGCGACAATAATATATATAGTTGGAGATAAAAAAAAGCTGTATAATAAGGACCTAGCAGTAAAATCACCTTATAATACCTACTTAAATAAAGGATTGCCGCCATCGCCAATATGTAATCCCGGAATTAAGTCAATAAATGCTGCAGTGCATCCTGCGAAAACAAATTATATTTTTTATGTATTAAATAGTAAAACTGATGAACATGTATTTTCTATAACATATGCGGAGCACATTAAAAATGTGGCTAAATATATAAAATAAATAAAAAATCCACAAGAGGAATGTAAACTTCATCTTGTGGATTTTTAAATTATCTTAATTATCTAAAACACTGTATTTTATAATTCTATTTTGATCTAGGCTTTCCCTAGCGGCTATCATTCTTTGGTTTTTGGAACCACTTAAATATTGAGTAATATCTTTAAGATCTTCTATGAATTCACCATCTCTTAACATATCTACATATTGTAGAAACTCTAACCTTATAGGATCTTTAATAAGTTCTTCAAAAGTATACCCACTCCAACAAAATATAGTTTTGTGAGGAAACTTTATTTTTATTGTTTTTACTAAATCAAGTAAAGCTCCACCGCGAAGATTATCCATCGGTTCTCCTCCGAGTATTGATAATCCTTTTACATATGGGTGTTTAAGGCTTTCTAGAATAGAAGTTTTAACATCTTTGGTAAAAGGAACTCCATAATCAAATTGTCTTGCCTCCGGGCTCCAGCATCCTTTGCAAGGAGGAGTTTTTCCGCACCCACTAACGAACAATGAGGTTCTAAATCCTATGCCATTTACAGTATCATCAAAGAAAATACTAGCATAATTCATTTAATTACATCCTTTATTATTCTTTCTGTTTTTAATCTCCTTCATTTTCCCATTAACTACAGGTCGTTCGAAGATGCTCCCAAGGTATCCACAAAGTTTTCTTATTATGCTTAACAACATTTTATCGTCATTTTTACATACGGGACATTCAAACTCTGTATCACTATTCTCTTTTGTAAACATTTCCCCTGTATATCCACATTTTAAACATTTATCACTTATTGAGGATATTCCGAGGAAGTGTGTTTTGTCATATGAGTATCTTATAATATCCTCAAGTGCCACTAAATTTTTAGTCATATCTCCTAGTTCTACAAATGATATTGCGCCGCCTGAGGATAAAGAAGATGATTCTGATTCTAAATCTAATTTATCAAAGGGTGATATTAATTCATTAGACGGATAATGGAATGAATTTTCATAATATCCATTGTCATTTACGCCATCTATAACTCCAAAATCTTTTACATCCTCTACGCAAAATTTTGTTGCAAGCGTTTCAGCAGGAGATCCATATAAACTAAATCCTATTTTTGTTTTATCCTTTTGTTCATCACAATAATCTCTGAGATATTTCATGATTTTAGTTGCTCTTTTAGAGGTTTCTTCAGTTCTATCATCTAGTCCTTTACCGTAAAGTGCAGTTAAACAATTATGTAATCCAACATACCCAATAGATGCTGAAGCGTATCCATTATTAAGTAATGGCTCTATTGTATCTTCTGCATTTAATTTAGCAATTGCTCCACTCATATATAATATAGGTGCTTGTTTTGCTTTAACATTTTTTAGTATGTCATATCTTATCATTAATAAATCCTTGCAATCATTTAGTGCTTCATGTAGAGATTCGAAAAACGAATCTTCATTTCTATCTGCCTCAATTGCAAGTCTTACAAGATTTATTGATATTACTCCAAAGTTAAATCTTCCAGCAGTTTTATAATTACCTGCCTCGTCTAAATAACTCCCTAGGAATGATCTACAACCCATACATTCCTTATAATCACCAGTAACTTCAATTGCTTTATCAGTATTAATATAATCCGGGTATTGCCTATGCGCACTACATACAACCGCTAATTTGAACAAGTCATAGTATTTATCTCCAGGATTAAGATTATTTCCTTTTGTATTTTGATACACTAGTTTAGGAAATACAGGAGTTACACCACCGGTTAATCCTTTAATTCTTTGGTTTAATATAGCCTCGGTTATCATTTTTTGAATTTTTTGATCCTCGTAACTAGCATTCAAATCTACATTATTTATACCAAGTGTTAAAAATGGAGTCTCGGCACGACTTGTCATTAATGTTTGAACTTCATATTCAAGTGATTGCATGCTATCTTCTATTTCTTTGCCCAATCTATCCCAGGCATATTCTTCTATTTTAAGGACATTTTCAATCCATTTTTTTCCAACGACCCTATGTTTGTTTAAACTTTTAACCGCGTAAGGAGTAAGTCCTGTTATTAAAGTTGGGAAGGTAGTTCCACCATATGTATTACTAGATATATGACTCGCAACTTGAGATAATACATTTATTGCGGTCTCAATTGAATTTGGTGTTCCTATAAGTGTTGTACCTAGGTCAAATCCATTCTCGAACATACTAATCCAGTCAACGAGGCAACAATTGAAAAGTGGTAAACCAAAATAAGTTTCATCATGTATATATATACTTTTTTTATGCTTTTTCAAATATTTTTTAGGTATTTTATGTCTTTGACTATAGTTGCTTCCTACAACGTTTGAAATTAATGCTCTTATAGTTTGGATTTTACTGCCATCAAGATTTCCATTCGAATTAGTCTGCTCTGAAACTGCATTAATTATATTATCTATTTCTTTATCTAATTCCCCTTTTTTATCTCTTTCAAAAGTTCTTTCTTCTCTGTAACTTATGTAGGCTAGAGCTACTTTATTATCTAATAATTTTATTTGATCAACTATTATATCCTGTATTTCTTCTATTGGAATTATAGTCTCTCCTCTTTGTTTAAGAGTTTCAAGTACCCTGGTTAAGACAAGATTATTAAAACTCTTATCTTCCTTCCCGTATACTTCTGTAAAAGCTTTTCCAGCTGCTGTTAATATTCTTTCGGGTATAAATTCTTTTCTTCTCGAATCTCTTTTTATTACTTGCATATAATACCTCCGTGTATTTCATTTTCTATAAATGTTTCCTAAAACGTTAAAAGTCCCTTAACTATTGAGTTAAGAGACTTAAAATCATCGCAACTAAAAAAAGATATTGCTAGCACCTCTCCATCTCTCGTAGAGTTATTGTGTGTAATTATGGAAAGGTATTCTGGCTTAAGCATCATTGTCCCCATTGTACCTTCCCGGTTTCCCAGTGGCATTTTATATAAGGACTCTTCTTTTACAGCGGCGGGACCGCGCAGGATTTACACCTGTCTTCCCTTTTAAACTAAGGTAATCTATACTTTAGTTACTCATAATTATAATATTAAATTTAATTATAGTTTATATCATGTTATCAATTAAATCAATCCTTATATATTACTATCATAGTTTTATTTTACTTTTTATATCGATAATAATGTCGTCAATAATATCTTTTATTTGAAGATTTCTTGTTCCTGGTATGTAAATACCATGTTTTTGTAGTGGAATTATATATTTAGTACAATCCATATTATATATTGATGAGGCAATCCTAGGGGTAATCTCTCCTTTTATGCCACCACTACAAATCATGCCAATTGGCCCAATTATACTATCAACTTTATTTGTAGTGCAAAATGAGCAAATTTCATCCTCTCCACTTATACCAAAATTTGCGCCGGATTTCATCATATTAGAGGTAGCAAATGTATTTGTACCAAGTGCAATAATATAAATATTAAGATCAATCTCTTTATGAATTTTTTTTATAATTGTTTTTCCAAGACCTGCTCCTTGAGCGTCTATTACAGCTATTTTCATTGCAATACCTCCCCAAAATATAGGATAATGATAATTATTATTTAAGGTTTCTATATAGGTTTATAAAAGCCATATGTATAACTTTTTTAGAATCATAGTTTCTCAACCTAAATTCTATAAATGTGTTTTAAATATTATATCATGAAATTTTAATATCAGTCTCAAACAATTGGATATAAATCATATCAGCTTATTATCAATATGAAACAATATTTTTAGCTACATCACAATATTCGACACCGATGATTAAAAGTAGCTTGAAGTTAGTTATAATAAATAACAAAATAAGATCTTTTTTATTAGTTATTTCGACAATATTTTTAAAAAATAAAAGGATTTTCCAATCTTTTGTAGAATATATATAATATTGGTATAGAATTAGTATGTAAAGGAGATTACAAATATGGAAGGGTCGGACATAAAAGTTATCATTGCGGATGATAATGATGAATTTCGTAATATACTTAATGAGTATATATTTTATCAGAAAGGTATTGTTGTTACCGGAATCGCAAAAAATGGAGTACAGGCAATAAAATTAATTAAAGAAAAGAAACCTGATTTAGTAATACTTGATATAATCATGCCTTTTATTGATGGATTGGGAGTGCTAGAGAGGCTAAATAAAATGAATTTAAATCCAAAACCTCATATAATAGTCTTATCAGCAGTTGGGAGTGAAATAACAACTAAAAAAGCTATATCGCTTGGAGCAGATTATTATATTGTAAAACCTTTTGATATGGAATTATTTATCGGGAAAATAAGGGAGACTGTAAGTAATACTATATATAATAAAGATCTAAAAAATATAATTACTAATATTAACAATGTAAAAACCAATACTGAAAGTGAAATTAATAAAGAAATTAAAATTAATAAGGATCAAAAAAATAATATTACTTCTCAAATTACTAATATTATTAATGAAATTGGGGTACCAACTAATATAAAAGGTTATATGTATTTAAAAGAAGCAATAAACATATTAGTAAATGATATTGAACTTTCATCATCAGTTACAAAGGAATTATATCCATTAGTGGGTAAAAAATTTAATACCACTGCAGGTAGGGTTGAAAGAGCAATGAATCACGCAATAGATGTTACGTGGAGCACTAGGAAAGCTCCTGATATTAATAAAATTTTTGGATATACTATTAGCTATAAGAAGGGTAAGCCAGCAAATTCTGAATTCATAGCAATGGTGGCTGACAAGTTAAGACTGCAGAATGAAGTTAGCTAGAAAGTGATTTTATTTGGTAACTATTGTTACTTACTTTTAAAGGTAAGTATATTACTATATCATTGTGGAAATATATATATAGTAGTTATTTAAATAAAATTTGATCTAAGGAGTGATTTTAGTGGAAGCAATGGTTGATAAGGATACGTGTATAGGATGTGGGTTATGTCCTGAAGTATGTCCAGAAATTTTTACAATGGACGACGATGGAAAAGCAAAGGCATCTAAAGGTGAAATATCAGCAAAATTATTAAACAGTGCTAAAGAGGCAGAAGACCAGTGCCCAGTTAATGCAATTACAGTAGAGTAGAAAAATTAATAATTAGTAGCTAATTGATAAAAAATAAGATATACCTAAAAATAGCGAGAAAAATTCTCGCTATTTTTAAGTATATCTTGAAAAAAAAAACTATCAACTTTATAATTGAGGTATAAGACTTAGGAAGGTGACAAATGGATATAATTAATGATTATTATAATGAAGTTATGAACAATATTAATGAAGGTATTGTTGTTATAGATAAAAGAGGTATCATTCAAATAATTAATAATGCGGCTGAAAGAATGTTTGAAGTTGATGCAGATAATAGCATAGGAGAATATATTTTAGATGTACTCTCCTCTAGCAAATTAATAAGTATAATTGAAAACGGAGAGGCCGAGGTAAACAAAAAAGAGGGCAACTTTATTATAACCCGCAAATTGTTAACTCAAAGTGGTGAGGTTATAGGTGCGTTTGAAGTTTTCCATGAAGAAAGTCAAAACAATCTACCAATGAACGTGCGAGATGATGGTAGGATACATGAAGAGATGTTAAACACAATTTTTAATACTGTAAATGAGTGCATAGTTGTAGTGGACCAGAATGGAATAATAACTATGATGAGCGATGAATATAAAAGGTTTATTAATTGCGAAAATCCAGAGGGAAAACATGTAACTGAGGTTATTGAAAATACAAAATTACATATAGTAGCAAGGACTGGCGAAAAAAAAATTGGTGAAATTCAAGAAGTGAATGGGCATAAGATGATTTCTATGAGAGTCCCTATAATAAAAGATGGTGAAGTTGTTGGTGCGATTGGGAAAGTAATGTTTAAGGATTTGAGTAATTTTAAAATACTAAGTAACAAATTATGTCTTTTGGATAAAGAAGCTGATGGCTTTAAAAATGAATTAAGTACAGATCAAAAGGCAATATATACTTTTAATAATATTATAGGGGGCAGTGATAAAAGCCAAGAAGTAATGGGCCTTGCCAAAAGGGTTGCCAAGGTAGATTCAAACGTTTTAATTACTGGAGAGAGTGGGACTGGTAAGGAACTTTTTGCACATTCTATTCATAATGATAGTAAAAGATGTTTAAAGCCTTTTGTAAAAATTAATTGTGGAGCTATTCCAGCAGAGCTTTTTGAGTCAGAAATGTTTGGTTATGAAGAAGGGGCTTTTACCGGGGCAAAAAAATCAGGTAGGAAAGGCAAGTTTGAATATGCAAATGGTGGTACCATACTACTAGATGAAATCGGTGATATGCCTATGAATATGCAAGTTAAACTTTTAAGGGTTATTCAAGAGAAGGAACTCGTGAAAGTTGGTGGAAACGATGCTATTAAGGTTGATGTAAGAATTATAGCATCTACCAATAAATCTTTAGAACAGTTAATTAATGATGGAAAGTTTCGGGAAGATTTGTATTATAGGTTAGATGTTATGCATTTGAGATTACCGCCATTAAGGGAAAGAAGAGAAGACATTGAGGAATTGGCAAATAAGCTTTTGATAAAAATATGTAAAAAATATAATGTTAAATGTGAAGGTATATCTAGGGAAGCTATTGATTTTTTAAAAGCTTATAGTTGGCCTGGGAACATAAGGCAACTTGAAAATGTAATAGAAAGAGCTATTAATTTGCTTGATGAGGATATAAGCATAATGCCAAAGCATTTGCCGGAAAAAATAATTGAGAGTAAACTTAAGAAGTACTCGCTCGAAAACAATTATTTGAAAGATGTTGTTGAAAGGATTGAAAAGGACATTATCATGGAATGTTTAAAAGATAACAGTGGAAATAAAAAAGAAGCAGCAAAAATATTGGGGCTTAGTAGGGCGGGATTATATAAAAAATTAAACCGATATAATTTAATAAAATCGACTAATCCACAATAGTGTACATGCAAACTTTGTTTACACGTACTATTTTTTTATGAAAAATAGTACATGTATTGTAAACTAAAATTATAGGATAAACTAAATACATAGTTATATCAATGCATTGAAAATACTTTAAGTGATTTTTTTAACAAATAGGTTATAATATTAACAAGCTTAAACAAGATAAATTTATATAAGCATTAGTGTAAACTAAGTTTACATTAAGGAATATATTTAATTTTGTTATAAAGAAATAAGTTGATATAGTGAGGTTTGCGGGCGATTGACAGATTGGCATGAAAATTGCTAGTATTATATATATAGGAAAAAATAATTATATAATTCCTATTATATGTTAATAATAAATTAGATAAATAAATTAATGGAGGGTTACATATGAGAGAAGTAGTAATTGTAGGAGCAGCAAGAACAGCAATAGGAACTTTTGGTGGAGGATTATCAAAAGTATCAGCTGTAGAAATGGGAACTATTGTGGCTAAAGAAGCTATAAAAAGAGCTGGAATTAAACCAGAAATAGTAGAAGAAGCTATCATTGGTAACGTAATTCAAGCAGGCCTTGGACAAAATATTGCTAGACAAATAGCTATAAATGCAGGATTAGATGAATCATCTTCTGCACTTACAATAAATAAAGTGTGTGGTTCAGGACTAAGAGCTGTAAGCATGGCAGCACAGATTATAATGTGTGGAGATGCAGAAGTGGTTTTAGCAGGTGGAACTGAAAGCATGAGCAACGCTCCATATATACTTCCAAACAATAGATGGGGCGCAAGAATGGGAGACGGTAAAGTAGTAGATGCTATGATCAAAGATTCTCTTTGGGATGCATTTAACGACTACCATATGGGAATAACTGCAGAAAATATTGCAGAAAAATTTAATATCACTAGAGAACAACAAGATGAATTTTCTTTAAAAAGCCAACATAAAGCTGAAGCAGCAATAAAAGCTGGTAAATTTAAAGATGAGATCGTTCCAGTTGTAATTCCTCAAAGAAAAGGTGACCCAATAACATTTGACACAGATGAAGGCCCTAGATTTGGAATAACTATGGACAAATTAACTAAATTAAAACCAGCATTTAAAAAGGGTGGTACAGTAACAGCAGGTAATGCATCAGGAATAAACGATGGTTCTGTTATGTTTATAGTAATGTCAAAAGATAAAGCTGATCAATTAGGACTTAAACCACTAGTTTCAATAAAATCTTATGCATCAGCAGGAGTAGATCCAAAGATAATGGGTTATGGTCCAGTTCCAGCAAGCAAAAAAGCATTAGAAAAAGCAGGACTTACTGTAGCTGATTTAGATTTAGTTGAAGCTAACGAAGCATTTGCTTCTCAATCATTAGCAGTAGCTAAGGATTTAGGATTAAATCCAGAAATAGTAAATGTTAATGGCGGAGCAATAGCATTAGGTCATCCAGTAGGAGCTTCAGGTGGAAGAATACTTATTACATTAATATATGAAATGATAAAAAGAAATTCTAAAACAGGACTTGCTACATTATGTATAGGTGGCGGTCAAGGAACTGCAATTATTGTTGAAAGAAAATAGAAAATAGAAAATAGAATAATGGGAGGTGCCTTTGAAATGATTAAAAAATCATTTCAAAGGCACCTCCTTTTTCTTTTCTTTGGCAGTTGTAAATTTTATGAAATGAGATTAGAAAAAAGTTTATACATTGTTTATAATTAGTTTATAAAAAGTGGATATATAGAATTTATAATAGAATTATGTTAGAATATTGTTTATAAGGTAGTTTTAGCTAAAATTTATGGGTATGAGTATATATTCAAATTAATAATGCAGATTGAATTTTTAGTTGTTAATAATATTATAAGATAATATGCGGCTGTCTAATATATTGAAAATGGGAGGATGACATGAAGCGTTTGAAAAACAAGCTGAATATGAAGGTAGTAGTGATAATATTAGCTATCATATCAATTCTAGTTATATTTAGATACCTACCGTGGATTATAGAAATAACCATATCTCCTGAGAAATTCAGACGGTATATTGTTTCTCTAGGTAATTGGGGAATAGTTGCATACTTATCTTTCCAAGTACTACAAACTGTAGTTGCGCCTATTCCAGGTGAAGTAATTCAGGTAGCAGGTGGATATATTTATGGTAGCGTATTAGGAACCTTTTATTCAACATTAGGGATGATGCTTGGGGGTATAATTATTTTCTACTTCACTAGACTTATAGCATTTTCTTTTGTAGAAAAAATAGTGAAACGTACAAGTACTCAATGGTTGACGAAAATAATAAGTAGTAAGAAATTTCCCATTGTTATGTTTGTTATGTTTATAGTTCCAGGAATGCCCAAAGACCTTTTAATATATATGGCAGCATTAACACCTATAAAATCATTGAAGTTCTTTATACTTTTACTAGTAGGCAGATTACCTGGTACTGCAGCAGTTGTGTGCATTGGTTCAAATATTCATCATAAAAATTACATGTTTTCCATTGCATTAGTGGTGGTATCAGTATTGCTAGTTATTCTAGGAATATTATATAAGGATAAAATTATAAACAAGTTTTCTGAGGAGCAGTGTAATTTATCATAGGGTTTTATTAAATTATATATGATAAGTTATAAAAATTTAATTAAATGGAGGAATTTATATGAATGAATTAATTTATGATATACTCGAAGAAATTACTGGTGAGGATTTACGAGAAGAAAGTAATGTGAATTTATTTGACACGGGAAGATTGGATTCATTAGGGATAATTGAACTTATTGTAGCAATAGAAGATAACTTTAATGTTAAACTTGATCCTGCGCTTATGGAAAGAAAACAAATAGAAACCCCAAACAAAATTATTGAATACCTTCAAACTCGCTCTGATTGTAAAATAGGATGAAAAAGATCATAGCTTATATTAGGATTAACAAAATTTAAGGTTAATTTAATATTAATGTTATATAATACTAAGGAATAACTGCGAGCATTATGTTATAATTATATAATGATAGGAGTGATATAGATGGTAAAAAAGATGGTAAAAATTAAGAATGCGGTACCTAACATTTTCACCTTAAGCAATATGTCTTGTGGCATTTTGTCTATACTTATGAGTTTTGACAGCAATTATAAATTAGCAGCGATATTTATTCTTTTAGCAGGAATATTTGATAGATATGATGGGAAAATAGCTAGGTTTTTAAATGTAGATGGAGAGCTCGGTAAAGAACTAGATTCATTATGTGATTTAGTATCTTTTGGTGTTGCACCTTCCATATTAATATTTAGTATTTATAATTTTGCAGGACTTGGACCAATTGGGTATTTGATGGTTTTAGTATTTCCAGTAGCAGGAGCATATAGACTCGCAAAATATAATATTACAGATTTTGATGGGGTATTTTCAGGAATTCCGATCACTGTTACAGGTACATTTTTAGCATTGTATGCATTCTTTATGTTTAATAGAGCATCAAATTTAGGCCCTACAATGTGTTTAATGGTTTTGTTATCATATTTAATGGTAAGTAAGTTTAAATTTAAAAAGCAATAATAGTGTAAGTAAAATATTTTTAATGCAATTATATTAAAAAACCTCACCGCAAAGTGAGGTTTTTTTAATTTTTAAATTTATAATAGTATTCTGGTGTATCTTTAGTGATAGCTTTAAATTCATAACCCAAATCAAGGTAATACTTTATAATGCTTGGCAGTGATTTTACAGTATTTTTATTATTAGAATTGCAATGCATAAGAATTATAGCTATGTTTTCATTACCTCTAATGATTTTTACATTTTTAATAAGTTGCGCGACACTTAAATTGGGGTTGATGCCATCACTTGCATCCACATTCCAATCGTATATTTTAAAGCCTTTTTTATGAAGTTTTTCTAAAGTAAGAGAATTTAAGCGTTTTGAACTACCACCAGGGAACCTAATAATCTTTGAAGTGAAGCCTGTGATTTCTTGAATTTTATTAGAAGTTCTTTCCATCTCATCAATGAATTTATCTGAGCTTATATATATTTTTTTGAAATTATGGCTATAAGTATGAAGACCTATGCTATGACCTTCGGTATATATTCTCTTAAGAATAGATTCTCTTCCTTCAATTTCTTTTCCTACTATAAAAAAAGTAGCTTTAATTTTTTCGCTTTTTAATACATCTAATAGTGCATCTGTAACAACGTACGTAGGACCATCGTCGAAAGTTAAATATACAAATTTAGAAGTATGTAGGTAACCACCATCTTTAAATGAAGTACTAGATGGGTTAAATGTTTGGATGCTTTTTTGAGCACTATTTGCATGTGAACTATAGACTAATAAGAAACAAATAATAGTGGTTGTAAAAATTATAATAATACTTTTTTTCATAGAATTCATAGTATCACTCACCTTTAGTTTTTGTTGATATTAGTATACCCAAAGAAAAATCTATTAAAACAGTATATTAGTGAAGTAAAAATTTAAAATCAAAAATTAAACTTATAGAACATATGATATGAGTAATTAATGGTTAACAATTGATACTTGAATTTTATATAATTACGATATATAATAAAAATAAATTAGTACACTTATTTATTATTTATATGGGTGCCTAAATAAGAAAGAGGAGGCATATAGTATGCAGCAAACACCAAATTCTAATAGACTTCATATAGCTATATTTGGAAAAAGAAATGTGGGAAAATCAAGTTTAATTAATGCACTTACAAATCAAGATATTGCATTAGTTTCAAGTTTAGCAGGAACCACAACGGACCCAGTATACAAGGCGATGGAATTACTTCCAATAGGACCAGTTGTGATTATAGACACTGCAGGACTTGATGATGATGGAGAAATAGGTGAACTTAGAATAAAAAAAACTAAGGAAGTTATGGATAAAACAGATTTAGCTCTTTTAGTTATAGATGGTAATGAGAAGGATTTAATATTTGAAAAATTATGGTATGAAGATTTAAAAAATAGAAAAATTCCTATAGTAGGAGTTATAAATAAAATCGATGAAAATGGAGTAGCACTAGGGAAAATTCAACTTGCTAGCATCCAAAAGATAATAGGCATAGATTTTGTTAAGGTTAGTGCTAAAGACAGAATAAATATTGATGAATTAAAAAAAGCAATTATGGATGCTGCACCAGCTGATTTTGAGAAAAATACAATTGTAGGTGACATAGTAAAACCAAAATCAATAGTATTAGTTGTAGCTCCGCAAGATATTCAAGCGCCAAAAGGAAGACTAATATTGCCACAGGTTCAAATTATAAGGGATCTACTTGATAATGATGTTATGGCTCTTGTTGTAAAGGATAGTGAGCTAGGTGATATTTTAGCTGCACTAAAGGTTAAACCGGATTTGGTGATTACAGACTCACAGGTATTTAAAAAAGTTAATTCTATTATTCCAAAAGATGTACCGCTTACCTCATTCTCTATACTTATGGCGAGATACAAGGGAGATTTAGATACCTTAGTTAAAGGGGCAAGAGCTATTGATACATTGAGACCAGGAGATAAGGTACTCATAGCAGAAGCTTGTACTCATCATCCACTTGAGGGTGATATAGGCAGAGAGAAACTACCCAAATGGCTTAATGAGAAGGTCGGCGGGAATCTAGATATAACGGTTTGTGCGGGTAGTGGTTTTCCGGAAGACCTTAGTGAATATAAGTTAATAGTTCATTGTGGAGCTTGCATGTTTAATAGACAACAGTTAATGTCAAGGATTGAAAAAGCTAATATAGTAGAACTACCTATTACCAACTTTGGTATAGCTATAGCTCACATTAATGGTATATTAGATAGGGTACTAAGTGCTTTTGAATAGAAATTTATTTGATATAGGTTTTGAATACTAATAATAAAATAAATAAAGTATGTAAAAACTTGAATAGTGACACTTAGTATGCTACAATTTGTTTGAAATTACAAAATAAGTAAAACGAAACATAAAAGCATATATTACTAGTTCAATATGAGTTTTATTAAATACATATAGACAAATGGTATTTAAGGGACTAATATGAAATTAAGTTAACTTAGTGAGGATATAATTATAAATTTAAATATATAAATTTAAATTTAAGTATATAAATTAAACATTGAAAGGAGAATTTTAAATGAAGAAAAAAATATATATTGATGGAATGAGTTGTTCACATTGTGTAAGTCATGTAAAGGAAGCATTACTAGACATTGGTGCTACTAAAGTAAAAGTTGATTTAGAAGAAAAATTTGCGATGGCAGAATTTGAAGATGAAACAACAGATAATGATATCTCAGAAGCTATTGAAGAAGCAGGATATGAAGTTACTGAAGTTGAAGAATATTAACATAAAAAGTCCTACCATTATAAGTATGGTAGGACTTTTTTAAAATTGAAAGTTGTAGAACTTATAATATCAGCTAAAAAATTTTAAGTGGACATCTATTTTTTTATTTTCAATTTCTAAAACAACATAAGAATACCATGGCTCACGTCTTTTGCAGGAGGGTGAACCGGGATTAATCATAAGCACTTTATTTTTAGTTAATATAAGTGGTTGATGAGTGTGCCCAAAGATTATTATATCTACCTTATCATTAATAAATTTATCATATGCTGTGGTTAGTGTATTCTTGCTGGTGCCATGACCATGATACAGACCAATTCTATACCCTTCTATGGATAATATTTCTTTTTCATTTAATATACCTCTGATATAATGTTTATCATTATTTCCCCATACTCCAACGAAATTCTCATGCTCTTTTAATTTTGAGACAACGCTTGGTGAAATATAATCACCTGCATGAATTATCATATCAGCTTCTTTAAATAAATTGTCTATTAATTTGAAAAGTTTATCATTATGTTTTTTTGCATGCGTATCAGATAATATCACAATTTTCATATTTCATCACCTTTTAGTAGTATATTATTTTATATTATGTTTTGATACACAATTAGGCGTCTCTTTATAGATTATTAGCATATTACCCTGTTATATGTGCTAATGAAATTATTATTCACATACTTTATTTTACAGTTTCAATTTTATTTATATAACAATTCTGTTATAATTAATATATAATTATAAGAGTTAGATTACTTAATTTAAGCAAAAATTTAGAGGTTTATTATAGAGGTAGGAGAAAAAATGGGACAAGTAGGAGACACAGTTTTAATTTATGAACAAAATGGAATAAATATAAAAAATGAGAAGTCTTTGCATTCATCTATCAAGCAATGGTATGTCAAGGCTGGAGATAGGTTTGAGGTAAAACTAGATAAATATGTAATTGATTTAGTGAGAGAAGATTCATTAATTGAAATACAAACAAAAAATTTTAGTGCAATTCGTAATAAACTTAGAGAATTGGTCAAGTATAATAAGGTAATGCTTGTACATCCTATAGCTGCTGAAAAATATATAGTAACTACAGAAGAACCTGATATAGTAATTAGTAGAAGAAAGTCACCTAAAAAGGGTAAATTAGTTGATCTATTTGATGAATTAATTAGGATACCTGATTTAATGGGATCAGATAATTTTATATTGGAAATTTTAATGATTAAAGAAGAAGAGATAAGATGCACGGATGGTAAAGGAAGTTGGAGGAGAAAAGGTATAAGTATAGTGGATCATAAGCTTTTAGAGGTAATTGAGAAAATCACTTTTAAAGAGGATAAGGATTTCTTGATATTTTTACCAGATGAATTACCAGAAAATTTTACAAACAAAAACTTGGCGAAGATATTGAAAATTCCTGAAAATAAGGCGAGAAAAATAACATATTGTTTTAGAAAAATGAAGATTATAAAAGAAATAGGGAAAATTAAAAATGAACTTATATTTGAGAAGCTTTAAAATGAAATGGGTCTAGTATTTAGAGGAGGGATAATCTGTGGATAAAAAAAGGGTTTACGTAACAAGAAGAATTCCAGATGAGGCTACTGAACTTTTAAGAAAGCATTTTGATGTAGAAATAAATCCTTGTGATAGAGGCTTATTAAGAGAAGAGCTTATTGAGAAGGTAAAAGGTAAGGATGCTGTTTTATGTCTTTTAACTGATAATATAGATAAAGAGGTACTTGAGTCAGCGGGTAACAAATGTAAAATTTTCGCTAATTACGGTGTGGGTTACAGCAATATTGATATGGCTACGGCCACCAAACAGGGAATAATAATTACAAACACTCCTCGCGTATTAGATGACGCTACTGCAGATCTTGCATGGACACTGCTAATGGTTGTTTCTAGAAGGATTGTAGCAGCGGATAAATTCACAAGAAATGGGGCTTATGAGTCTTGTGATCCTATGATGTTTCTTGGACGTGAAATTACCGGCAAGACATTAGGTCTTGTAGGAGCAGGGCGAATTGGGTTTAACTTTGCAAAAAAAGCTAAGGCTTTTGATATGAAAATACTATACACTGATATAGTTAGAAATTATAAAATGGAAAAAGAACTTGGTGCTATTTATGTAGATAAAGAAAATTTGCTTAAAGACGCTGATTTTGTATCATTACACGTGCCACTTTTACCTTCTACCTTTCATTATATAGGGGAGAAAGAATTTTCTATTATGAAAAATACTTCAGTTATTGTTAATACATGTAGTGGGCCAGTAATTGATGAAAAAGCATTAGTTAGAGCCCTAAAAGATGGTGAAATATGGGGAGCCGGACTTGATGTATTTGAACATGAACCCAATATTGAACCAGAACTTCTAGATATGTATAATGTTTCAATTGTTCCTCGTATTTCTTCAGCCACAATGGAAACAAGAACAAAGATGGGAATAGTTGCAGCTGAAAATATTATTAAAGTTTTACATGGTGAAAATCCTGATGCTTGTGTTAATACGGAGGTATTAAAATAATTTTATTATCAAAGCACTTACATTCAAAGCAGTGGATGGAAGTGCTTTTTTTATTTGAGGTAATTAATTATCTTTAATCTTTTTTAATAATGCACCAAACTGAATAGGAATTTCCATTAACAGTAAAATCACCATTGCCGTCCTCGTCTATTATAACTTCTCCAGAAACATTGCCAGTTATATCTACAAATGATTTATCTGACAGTTTTTCTCCAACAAACATTTTTTTAGAACCACCGTCATTTACATTAGAAATTAAGGCAGCGAGTCCTTTTTCCCTTGTCCATCCCACAATATGTGCATCATCGAAATAATCATGTTGCCATCCATAGGCAAAATCACGCCTAGCTTTTAATAAGTTATCTAGGTCATCTTTTAGTGGCGCTATAGAATTACTTGGCATACCATAGTAATCTCCAAAGAAAACACAAGGTATACCTTCCTTCCTTGTTAAAATAAAAGTATATGCTTGCAGCTTAAATGAATTGTCTATCCAAGACTCAAGGGACTGTCCAGGTTGGGTATCGTGATTGTCCACAAAGGTCACTGAATTCTCTGGATAACAACTTATTAATGTATTTGACATTAAGCCCCTTAAATCATAGTTTTCCTTTTGATTTGTTGCTGTTAGAAAGTTATAGTGAAGTGGTACATCAAAAACATTAAATATATGGGAGGTATTTTCAACATACTTTTTCAAAATGTTAACATCATTATCCCAATATTCACCTACTGTAAAAAGCTCTTTATTTGTAATATTTCTTATGTCATTAATCAATTTTGCGAAAAATTCAAATCCTATATGTTTTAGTGCATCTAATCTAAATCCGTCAAGTTGTGCTATTTTAACATACCATAATGCCCATTTTAAAAGTTCATCATAAACTACAGATGAACTAACATCTATATCTGTAAGCATAAGATAATCATAGTTCCCATTTTCTGAATCTACTGCAGTATCCCAGGCCTTACCAAGACCAATAAACTCAAATATAGCACTTTCTTTTTTATTTTCGTCCCAATCTACACCATCAAAATGCTTCCAATTCCATTTAAAGTCCGAGTATTTATTATTTCGTTCGGGAAAGGTAAATTTAGTCCACGCCTTTATGTCATATTCATCAGAGATCTTATTATTCCGGTCATTAGGATCTACCTTAACTACCTTTACCCATTCAGTATCATCAGCCCCACCCTTGTGGTTAAGAACTATATCTGCTAATACCTCAATATTATTTTTATGAGCCTCATATATTGCATCTATATATTCATCTTTCGTACCATATTTAGTTCGCACGCTTCCCTTTTGGTCAAATTCACCAAGATCGTATAAGTCGTAAATACCATAGCCTGTATCATTACTGCCACCGGCACCTTTATAGGCAGGGGGAAGCCAAAGAGTATTTATGCCAACATCACTTAACGCCTTACTGTGATCTTTTAAAAAGTTCCAGTGCCCTCCATCAGTCGGTAAATTCCATTCGAAAAATTGCATTATAGTTTTATTCATGTAAGTTAGCTCCTTTTATCTCTATAATCGAGATTTATTAGTTATTTAATATTTCCACAGCTAAATTTTTCTAGTTTCTCAACAAATAATGTTGCAATCTTTGATAAGTTTTTCTCATGAACTAAGTAAGAAAAAAACCTATTATATTTTGTTTTAGTAGCTATAATTTTAAGTTCATTGTTAGTAGCAGCATCAGCAACTACTAAAGATGAGATAAAAGTTACACCTAAATTATTTTTAACAGCTTCTTTAATTGCGTAATTACTTCCAAGAATAATAAAATTCTTTGGTGATATACCTTCTGTATTTAAAAATATATTTAGATACTCACCAGTTCCAGAACCTTCTTCCCTATGCATCCAAGTTTGATTTGACAAGTTAGGTTTAAGTCCAATATTTTTATTGTAGGTAAAAGAATTTGGAGTTACAATAACCATTGTATCTTTATAAAAGTTTCTAGAGGTATAGTTATGTGAGGGGACGCTGCCTTCAATTAAAGCAATATCAATATCATAGTTTATAAACTTTTCATAAATATTATGGGTGTTTTCAATAGCAACTTCTAGTTTTATATTTGGAAACTCTTTAATAAATTCTCCTAGTATTGAGGGGAGTAAAAATTCACCTATTGTCATACTTGCACCGATTTTTAAAGTTCCTGAGGTTGAATTATGATAATTGTTAAGTTCATCTTTTGTGTCATCAATTAGGGATATTATTTGTTTAGCCTTTTTGTATAATATTTCTCCAGTTTGCGTAATTAATATATTTCTTTGTTTGTTTGATCTTTCTATCAATTTTGTATTAAACTTTTTTTCTAGAAGTTTAATGTGTAAACTAACACTTGGCTGGGATATATTGATAGTGATTGCAGCTTTTGTGAAGCTTTTTTTGTCTACAACAGCAATGAAAGTTTTCAATTCTTCTATCAAAATTATCACCCTACCTATCAGAAATACTAATAAGTATTATAGAAAACATGTATTATACTTATTGGTTAAAAACAAGTATACTATAGTCATATGGATGTTGCAATACGAAAGGAATGATACAAATGAATAATTTAAATGAGATTCTTCTTTCTGAAATTGAAGGGTTTAGAGCACTTGGTAATAAATTTTTAAGTGGTGAAATGAGTAAGATGGATTTTAAAGGAGCTTCCGGTGGTATGGGAGTATATGCTGAGCGTAATGGCAAGGATTTTATGGTAAGATTTAGAATGCCAGCTGGGATAGCTTATATAAAGGATCTTAAACAAATTTATGACTTTGCAAATAGATATAAAGTAGAAAATATACATATAACTACTCGTCAAGCAATGCAATTACATGGAATTACTATAGATGAAGTTTGTAATATTATGAAGGAAGGTATAAAGAAAGAGTTATACGTAAGGGGTTCAGGTGGTAATTATCCTAGAAATGTTTCTGCATCACCACTATCTGGGGTAGAAAAAAATGAGGTTTTTGATATATCACCTTATGCAACTGCGGTGGGCCAACATTTTTTAAATAAGATATACACATATAAGCTTCCAAGAAAATTTAAAGTAGCATTTTCAAGTAACGACAAGGATGAGTCACACGTAACTGCTACTGATTTAGGCTTTTTAGCGGTTATTGAAGATGGCGCACAATATTTCAAAGTATACTTAGGTGGTGGAATAGGAAACAATTCAAGACTATCTGTTTCGAGTGGTCAATTAATAAATCCTGAGGATATTCTATACCATGTTGAAGCATTAACTGAGCTTTTTATTAATGAAGGCGACTATGTAAATAAAGGAAAAGCTCGTATAAGATATATTAAGGAAAGAATGGGCGATGAGAAATTCATAAATTGTTATAATAGTTATTTGGAGAAGGTTAAGGCTAAAGGCAATTTGAAAATCAAGGTAGAAACCAAGGTAGAAACCAAGGTTTATGATAAGGCTGGTAGTGAAATTTCTATAAAAAGTCCAAGACTAATTTCACAAAAACAAAATGGATTATATAGTGTGTATGTTCACCCAATGGGAGGACAATTAAAAACAGAGTATTTAAAACTAATAATAGATAAAATAGAAGGTATGGACGATGTAGAAATAAGATTAACTATGTCAGAAGGATTATACATTAGAAATTTGAATGGTAAAGAAGCACAAATATTACTTGACTTAACAGAGGAAATGGGTGGAAATACTTCACTTGAATACTCAACTTGCTGCATTGGAGTTCCTACTTGTCAAATGGGGATATTAGATAGCCAGAGTAGTTTAAAGGAGATTTTAAGATATTTTAAAGAAAAAAACTTTACAAAAGATATATTGCCTTCTGTTCATATATCCGGATGCACTAATTCTTGCTCCGTACACGAAATAGGAACAATTGGATTTCGTGGTAAAAAGAAAAAGATTCATGATGAACTTACAAATGTATTTGAGTTACATATTGGTGGAGACCTTGGAATAGGTAAAACAAAGCTCAGTAAAATTTATGGAGATATTAAACAAGTGGATGTGCCAGTATTTTTATTTGAACTTGCAATCGCCATAGATAATTCAAACAAAGACTTCACTACTTGGATGGAACAAAACATGGATGAGTTTAATGAAATAGTAACTAAATATATAGTATAAAGAAATTAAATAACTTAGACAGATAATTAAGAATAGGATATATGGGCTTAGCCATGTATTCTATTCTTTTTGATTTACTTAGAGATAAACAACCTGAAAACGACTAATAAGCAACTTTAAATATATATATATTAAGCATGTATGACTATTTGAATTATAATGTTAATTATCTGCCGCTAGAAGTATAAATTTGGCTATATTTCGTCATAAATAGATGAATTATAGTTTGAAATGTTAGAATTAATAATATATAATAGATAAATATTGTATAAATAAATTTGATTATAGAGGTGCATTTATGTTTTCAAAGATAAGAGAACTATTAATAGGCAAGACATTAAAAACAGAAGAATTAGAAGGAGAAAAATTAAACGTTTTATGGGGACTACCTATATTATCCAGTGATGCAGTTTCCTCCGTTGCATATGCAGGTGAGGAAATTTTAATTGTGCTAATTGGAGTTATAGGTTTTATGGCATATAAATATATGTTTTATGCTGCATTGTGTATTGTTTTGCTATTACTCATACTCGTTTTTTCATACATGCAGACTATTGATAGCTACCCATCTGGTGGAGGATCATATATAGTGGCAAAGGATAACCTCGGAGTAACCCCAGGGCTTACGGCCGGAGCAGCACTTACTATAGGTTACGTACTTACAGTTGCTGTTAGCATAAGCGCCGGAACTGCCGCGATAACATCAGCTATGCCATTTTTGTATAAATACAAAGTAGTTATAGCTCTTGTAATGTTATTAATTATAACAATAGGGAATTTAAGAGGAACGAAGGAATCATCTAAACTTTTCGGAGTTCCAACATATATATTCATAGGCTCTTGCGTAGTGCTCATTGTTACTGGTCTTGTTAGACATTATGTTTTTGGTTATTCACCACATTCGTTATTTCCAATGCCAAGGCAAATAGGTGATATTACATTATTTCTATTTCTTCGTGCATTTGCTTCAGGTTGTAGTGGGTTAACGGGAGTTGAAGCTGTAAGTAATGGTATACCCAATTTTCAAGAACCATCACAAAAAAATGCAAAAATTGTTTTAGTTTTACTAGGAGGGTTAGTATTTTTTATTTTTGTAGGATTATCTTTCTTAGCAACAATTTATCATGCAGTACCCGTTGAGCACATGACAGTGCTTGCTCAAATTACACAGCAGGTTTTTGGAAAAGGTATTATGTTTTATGTTATACAAGTCACCACTGCAATTATTTTAATAATGGCTGCTAATACATCTTATGCAGGTCTGCCACTATTACTTTCTTTAATGGGAAATGATGGATTTGTTCCAAGGCAATTTTCTCAAAGAGGAAAAAGATTAAGTTTTTCAAATGGAATAATAGTACTAGCTGTAGCTTCTGCTATATTAATTATTGTGTTTAAAGGTGATACTCATGCACTTTTACCATTATATGCTGTTGGTGTATTTATATCTTTTACACTTTCTCAGGTTGGAATGTTCTTAAAGTGGAAAAAAGATAAAACAGTTGGTTGGAGATTTAAGGCAGCCGTAAATGGATTCGGTGCTATTGTAACTTTTATTACAGTAATACTTATAGGTATCACAAAGTTTATGGATGGAGCTTGGATCGTTTGTATTATTATACCGATGCTTGTCTATTTTATGCTAAAGATTAAGGAACATTATACTCATGTAGTGGAGCAAATAAGATTAACAAATGACCTAAGACCCAAAGTGGGGGCAGTAACAAATAATGATCAGCATGTAATAATACTTTTAGGTACATTAAATAAATCATTCCTAAAAGCATTAAACTGTGCTAGATGTTTATCACAAAATGTGGTTGCGTTTCATGTATCAACTGATCCGGAAATTACTCAAAAATTAAAAAGAAAGTGGAAAGAGTATAATCCTGGAATTCCATTAATAATAGAACACTCTTCATATAGGGATGTAATGGAACCATTAATGAATTTTATACAATCAGAAGAGCGTTCTTCAAAACATGGAGAAACAGTGACTGTAGTGCTAACACAATTTGTTATTACTAAATGGTGGCATAATTTGCTTCATAACCAGACAGGGTATTTTATAAAGAGTCAATTATATAAAAATAGAAATGTGGCAGTTCTTACAGTGCCATATATAATAAAAGGGTAGAAACTAAAAATCATTAGCCTAGGCTAATGATTTTTCTGATTTATTTCTTTTTAAGTGCATAAAATCCAAAAATTATACAGGAGTAAAAAGTAATTAATCTCCATAACAATATCCCGGCCATTATATTACTAGCTGCAAAAAACAAACTAAAACATATATAGAAAGCACCTTCCGCGCCTCCCATGGCTCCGGGTGATGGTATAACGGCTGTTATCATCATTATAAAAGCAGTTCCTGCTATCATACTACCGATGCTAGCACCCTTCATTCCAAAACTAAGATAGATGAAATAAGGAATAATAAAATATATTGTTAGCTGTAATGTTGTATAAATAGCAGCTTCAAAAATTAATCCTTTACTATGTTTTGCTATTTGCATATTATCATGGAATTGATCTAAATTTTCATTAATATTTACTTCTAATTTTGATACATTTTTTATGAATTTAAATTTTCGTAATATTTTAGACAAAATCATTATAAATTTGTGTGTTAATTTACGATACTTCGAAAAAATAATTAAACATACAATTACACTAGCATGAACTAAAAAACCTACGCCTATTAAATAAAATAAATTACTGGTTTTTCGCCTAAAAAAATCTAATTTCCAAAATATAAGAACTAAAGAATATATAGTTAATATAGCTTGATACATAATAAATTTAATCATAAGCGCTGAACCAGCTTTGCCAGCGACAAGTCCTTGTTTCGTAAGTGCAAATAACTGCATTGGCTGACCGCCAGATGCAAAAGGAGTAATTGAATTAAAATATTGCCCAATAAGAGTGACTTTAAATGCTTCTTTAAATTTATAGTCCTTTTTCATTAGAAATACAGTTACTTGCAAGATTCTAGCTTCACAAACCCAATATAAAAACATGGAGAAAATAGCCGCAATTAACCATTGAATATGTAAGTTTTTCATTTGATGAATCAAATCCATCCAACCATGTGTGAATATAATTAATAGTATAAAAATGCCCACAGAGGCTATTCCTAATATCAAATTAAATTTATATTTTTTCATTAATTTACCTACCTTTTATCAATAATGCTTTTATAAAAAATTTCAAATACAATCATATTATCTAAATCTACTAGAGAACTTTATAGAATGTTAACAAGACATTTTCTGGTAATCTAGTAGCGTAACATACGAAAATATTATTCATCATCCATTTATATTTCTCACTGTATGTTTCGAAAATGGGAATTGTACGAAAATAATAAACGCTAGGATCAACGAATTTACCGGCCTTTACATCTTCTATGTATTTGAATGGTACTGTGCGAATCCCATTGTTTTCAATGTAAATTGTAGCACCATCATCTAACTTAATAGCATATCTTGCTGAAAGTTCACATTTTCCATCTGGGCGGATAACTTGACTATCAATTCCTCCTGGAAGCACTTTCCCTTTAAAGCCAAGACCAGTTACCTCACCTGATAAAATAGGGATTAATTGACGTCTTCCAACTATATCATCTTGTCCGATCAAAATAGGTTTATCTACTACAATTATAATGCTAAATACTTCAACAAATCCTACATTTTTAGTATCAACAGTTTTCATTAGTTTCACTCCTTATATTTTTCATTTATTAAATTTGTAGAAATAATATTTACCCTTAACGACATTTATGTCTTAAATATTATATCATGAAAGTTAAACTACATTCTTAAATTTAGCTTACATTATTTTTTTAAATATTAATAGATGAATTATTTTATAAATAAAAAAAGGAGAGTGATTTAAAACCACTCTCCTAAAATCATTATTTATACTGATAATTTAATGAATAGCTTTTTTTCTATAACTCTTTCCAGTTGTTTCAACGCTACCTATAGTTATGAATGCATCTTCATCAAATCCATTTACAATACATTTTAGTTTAGAAATCTCCAAACGAGATACAACAACATAAATTACATTTTTATACTCGCCTTCTTTTCCACCCTTACCATAAAGGTAAGTCATTCCTCGTCCAAGTCTAGCCATTATTGCCTCAGATATTTCTTCATGTTTATCTGAAATAATTACTACAGCTTTTGATTCGTCAGTACCTTCAATTATAATGTCAATAACTTTGATTACTATAAAATAGGTTATGAGCGAATACATAGCTCTATCCCAACCAAAAATAAATCCCGCTGAAAGTAATATAAAGAAATTGAAGAACATAATTATCTCTCCAACTGAAAATTTAATTCTTTTGTCAAGTATTATTGCTACGATCTCTGTCCCGTCGGTTGATCCACCGCTTCTCATTATGAGGCCTATGCCTAGTCCAACTAGTATGCCACCAAAAACTGCTGCCAATAGTATGTCATGCGTTATTCCAGGAATTGGCTTAAGGATAGATACACCTATAGAATAGCATATTACAGAAAAGATAGTTGCTATGGTAAATGTTTTTCCGATTTGCTTATATCCGATTATAAAAAATGGTATATTTAGTATAAAAGTAAGTAGCCCAAGTGGTACGCTGATAAAATGATTTGCCATAATTGATATTCCAACCACTCCTCCATCAATTATGTTGTTAGGTATTAAAAATATTTCTAAGCCGATTGAATATAGGGTTGCGCCAAGCATTATAATAATTACTTTACTAAAGTTAGCGTAAAATTTTTTGAAGCTTTTAGTCATCGAATAACCTCTCTTTTTAAATACGTACCTTAATTATAACCTATTTTTACATTTCATTCAAGTTAATTTGAATCATAAACTATATTTTCTGATAATTATGATAAAAAGAATATTGAATAATGTAGTGTTAAAATTGCTATTTATTATCTCTAGAATAAATTGTATATTAAATTAAAATGAATACTGTTTTATTAAAATATGTAGAATTTGTTTAGTATAGTGAATATAGTGTATAAAAGATTAATATAAAAAAGTTAAGATAACTAATTGCTTTGAGAAAGATAAAATGGAGGAAAATAAAATGAGCCAATTATCTGAAATTGAAGGGCTAAGGAAAGAGGATGTACAACATGAAAGAACTATAGAAGAAGCAATATTCTATAATGGACCAGATATGCATTATATTTACGATCAACAAGGAAAATTAGTGAGGTGGAATGAAAAGTTTCAGGATATAACAGGTTACTCATCCGAGGAATTATCTAAAATGAGTCTTTTGGATTGGTATAAGGGTGATGAAAAAAGCTATAGAGTAATCATGGAGTGTATTACTATGGCTAGAGACGATGGATTCGGTGTTATTGATGCAGAACTGCAAAAGAATGATGGTACAATAATGTCCGTGTATTTTAAAGCATTTACTTTATGTTTAAATGGACAAAAATATATTGAATGTAGAATCATTGATATAACGGAGCGTAAAAGAAAGGAGAAAGAAATTTGTTATCTAAGTTATCATGATCAGTTAACGGGGTTATATAATCGCAGGTTTTATGAAGAAGAATTAACAAGACTTGATACGGAAAGGAACCTTCCTATGACGATTGTTATGGGGGACGTAAATGGGTTAAAATTTATTAATGATTCCTTTGGACATGTCATGGGTGATAAGCTTCTTAAAAAAGTAGCAAAAATAATAAGCCTTGGATGTAGGGCTGATGACATTATTGCTAGGTTTGGAGGGGATGAGTTTGTTATTATATTACCTAAAACGGATGCTTTTGTAGCAGAAGAAATTATAAAACGAATAAAAACTTTGTCATTAAATGAAAAAGTTGGTTTCATCGATATCTCTGTTTCTTTTGGGTATCAAACAAAGAATAATAAAGAAGAAAAAGCTGAAGAAATATTAATAAATGCAGAAAATAATATGTACAATAATAAGCTTTTTGAGGGCCCAATTATGAAAGTGAAAACAATTAATGCAATAATAAATACCTTATATGAGGAAAATAAAGAAGAAGAAAAACATTCTCATGAGGTTTCGAAGTTATGCGGCGAAATGGGAGAAGCCCTTGGTTTGTCTAAATATGAGGTCAATGAACTTAAGGAAGTTGGATTACTTCATAATATAGGTAAAATTGCAATACATGAAAATGTACTTAATAAAACAAGCAAACTTACAAGCGATGAATGGAAGAAAATTAAGAGCCACTGTGAAATAGGTTATAGAATGCTTAATACAGTAAATGGTATGTCCAACATGGCGACATACATATTATATCACCATGAAAGATGGGATGGATTAGGGTATCCAAAAGGATTAAAGGGATCAGAGATACCAATAACGTCAAGAATTATAAATATAGCAGATGCATATGATTCAATGAGTAGAGATAGATGTTATAGAAGTGCATTATCAATGGAGAATATCATAAAAGAATTACAAAAAAACGCAGGTCATCAATTTGATCCTGAACTAGTAAGTGTATTTATTAAAAAAATATTAGGAAAGTAAGTAGGGGAAAGTATCTATGAAATCTTATCGGTATAAAGCAAAACTTTTGATAACCTATTACCGTTTTCATACGTGATTCTAAATACATTTACGTGGTTACCTGCCACTTCATTATCAATGTTATACTTTTTATTGGTAAGACTTGCATTTGAGTACACATTAAATGTTAGATTTTCATTTCGAATTCCAGATTCTATAAAAATAGGATAAGAATATGTATTCTTAAATCTATAATCAAGAAGTCCAAAAGAGACTGTAGCATCAAGACCTTTCCCTATATAGCTACAGGGTAAACTATGATGATATCTTTCCACAGAGGCAATATTTGTTCTAAGTATTGCATTATAAAGTGTAGTTGAGACTTGGCACACTCCACCACCTAAGTCATCTACAACTTTGTCATTTACAATCCCTTTTGCTAGCTTATAGCCATTTTTAACAGATCTTTCACCTACTACATCATTAAAGCTAAAAAGATCACCAGGCATAACTATATGCCCGTTTATAGAATCAGAAGCTACTCGAATATTCTCTGACCGACTTTCATTTGAACTGCCAAAGTTAGTGGTAGAACTAGATATTAAAGTATTTATACCCTTTAAATTGTTTTTTTTAATCTTAGGTTCAACATTTATTAGTTTAGACTCTATTAGTAAATTTTGTTCTTGTTTTATATTTTCAACTTTAGTTTTTATTTCCTTTTTTAGACTAGTAGAATCTATACTATGACCATATTCTTCTTTAGTTACAATTAAATCTCCTGAATTGTTTCTGACAATAGTTGCATCTACAGCCTTCTTATTATTATCTTTAATAACATCCTTAAGAACTGTATCTACAATATCATAGTTGTATGTATGATTAAGTGTAATATTTTTCTTGCCAGGAGAGGTTATAGCAAAATATTTTTTTAGCGAATTACCTTCTCTTCCAATATCATAAGCTTTATCAACTGCAAGATTATAATCATAGTTCATATCAAGTTTAGATAAAGCAATAGTGTATTGATTGTTATTAACTTTTATTGTTATATTTCTTTTAGCAATGCTATTATTGTGTTTTTGAATGATAGCATTTTTAGCTTCCGTTTTAGTTTTTCCACCTATATTCGTATCTTCTACCCATACTTGTGGATATATTTTTAATTTATATTTTGAAATAGCATTATGAATAAGAATACTTTGTAGTACTAATAGAACTAGGACTACCCCCACTATAATAGATACCGGTTTTGTTGCCTTTTTATTTTTGTTTCTAGTTTTTTTAACAATGTTTGTGATCATAGTAGTTGCTCCTTTTTTACAATTAATATTATATATTCCATATATAATATTAAAACTATTATAGAAATTTTACAATAGAGGTAATGCTTTACATTAAATTAATTGTTTATTTAAATTAATATCAAAAGTACGTAGTGTATTTTGAAAAAAATTTTACCATATATTCTAACTTATCTCTTGTATAGCATAGACTTAAATATGGTATTATTTTTAAAAATGGAGGACTTTTTGATGCTTACTAATTTTAATTTGCTTGCTCATATAAGTAATATAGGTTTTTTTACTGCATGGATTGGAACAATGATTGGAATATTACTTTGTTTTATTACTACAGATAACGGGAGAAGATTTAAAGGTACTGTTTTAGGATTTCTTGGAGGACTTATGCTTGCTATAATTTGCTTCGATTTAATACCAGAAGCATTTGAAAATGGTAATGTATATATCGCAACAATTGGTATATTTATCGGACTTATTACTGCACTATTGATTGATAGTGGTGTTAGTTATCTTAATTTTGGAAATTCGGATGGTGAAAAACAGAGATATTTAAAAGTAGCTCTTTTTATGGCTATAGGTTCAGGAATACATAATATACCCGCTGGAATTGCATTAGGTTCACTCTTAAATATTTCCTATACCAGGGGATTACAATTAGCAATTGCTCTACTTCTTCATGGAATACCCGAAGGATTAACTTTAGGTATGTATCTTAAGGAAGGGCGTGCTAAAGTACATACAATAATACTTTTTTCAGTATTTACTTCCATACCAATGGGTCTAGGTGCTTTAATGGGAGGAATTTTAAATAGTGTATCGCCTATAATTATTTGCATTAGCTTATCATTTGCTGCTGGTTTAATATTATATACTATCTGCAAAGAGATAATACCTGAATCCATTGGACTTTGGCGGGGGAGATTATCCGCAAGTGGTACAGTCCTTGGAATAATAGTAGGTAAGATCTTTGTTTCAATAATGCATTAAGTATCAATTATGTTACGGCTAGAAGTAGAATGGTAAAATAAACTATTAAGGTACAATTTCTTCACAAAATCTACACAAAGAAGTGATAACATGTGATTAAAGAGAAATATTATTAATTTAATATTGTGTGTGATGCCACCTCTGTATAGAGGTGGCATTGTTTTTTTGGTATCAAAAATAGCTATAATCTTATGTGTTAGATATTTTAAAGAAGTTGACATATCTTTTTTTTAGTATTAATATGTAGTTATACCCCCCCCACCTAGGGGGTAGGGTATGAAAGAGGATAAATAATGAATAATGAGCAAAAAGAAGCTATGAAAATTTTAAAAATATCAAAAGGACAAATTGAAGCTACTATCAAAATGATAGAAGATGAGAGGTATTGTGTAGATGTGTCAAATCAAATTATTGCTGCACAATCACTCCTAAAGAAAGCTAATTTATTGATTTTAAAACAGCACATGAATCACTGTGTTATGGAAGCCTTTGAGCATGACAAAGGCAGTGAGAAGATAGATGAAATTATAGGTCTTTTATCAAAAATAATTGGAAAATAGAATATATGGAATAAGGAGGGGAATTATATGGTAACTAAGTCATTGAAAGTAGAAGGAATGACCTGCGGGGCATGTGCAAAAGCAATTGAAAGAGTAACTAAAAAATTGCCAGGGATTTCTGAGTCAAGTGTAAATATTGCAACAGAAAAATTAAAGATAGTTTATGATGATTCTTTGATTAAATTATCTGATATACAAAATGTTGTTGATAAGGCGGGATATAAATTATTAGCCCAGACAACTAATAAAACATTAAAACTTGAGGGAATGAGTTGTGCATCTTGTGCAAAAAATATAGAAAGAATAACTAGAAAACTCAATGGAGTTATAGAATCAAATGTAAATTATGCTACTGAAAAACTAACGATTTCTTTTGAGCCATCCTTAGTTAAAACTTCGGATATAAAGAAGGCTATAGAAAAAGGCGGATATAAGGCTCTTGAGGAAGAAAACAATGTAGATCTTGATAAAGAGAAAAAAGAAAAGGATATAAAGGCATTATGGAATAGATTTTTAATATCTGCTATATTTGGAGTGCCATTATTACTAGTTGCAATGGTACCAATGATTGTTATGAAAATGGATATGATGCTTCCGAGTGTTATTGACCCTATGATGCATCTTAAAGCGTATGCTGCTCTACAATTAATACTTGTTATTCCCATAATGATAACAGGTAGAAGATATTTCATAGTGGGATTCAAGTCTTTAGCACGGTTAAGTCCTAATATGGATTCGTTAATATCCATGGGAGCATCAGCTGCATTTTTATATAGTATATTTGCAGTTTATGAAATATTTATTGGTAATACTGGTTATGAGATGTATTTTGAATCGGCAGGTATAATATTAACTCTTATAACTTTAGGAAAGTATTTAGAATCAGTAACAAAAGGAAAAACATCCGAGGCAATTAAAAAGTTAATGGGACTTCAGCCAAAAACTGCAATTATAATTAGACTGGATAAAGAAGTTGAAATTCCAATTGATGAAGTAGAAGTTGGAGATATAGTTGTTGTAAAACCTGGAGAGAAAATGCCTGTGGATGGTGAAGTTGTTTATGGAACTACATCTGTAGATGAGTCAATGCTTACGGGTGAGAGTATGCCGGTTGAGAAAAGCATTGGACACAAAATAATTGGAGCAAGCATAAATAAAAATGGTTCTATTAGGTTTAAGGCAACTAAGGTTGGTAAAGATACAGCACTTGCACAAATTATTACATTAGTTGAAAATGCACAAGGATCAAAAGCACCAATAGCTAAAATGGCAGATATTATATCTGGCTATTTTGTTCCAGTGGTTATAGGACTTGCGTTAATATCGTCTTTATCATGGTTAATAGCTGGTCAAACGGGAGTGTTTTCACTAACAATATTTATTTCAGTGCTTGTAATTGCTTGTCCTTGTGCACTTGGACTTGCAACACCAACGGCTATAATGGTTGGAACAGGAAAAGGCGCAGAATATGGAGTACTTATAAAAAGTGGCACGGCTCTTGAAACAGCACATAAAATTCAAACTATTGTATTCGATAAAACTGGAACTTTAACTGAGGGGAAACCAAAAGTAACAGATATAGTTACTGTAGCTGATGTTGATGAGGACTATTTATTAGTAATAGCGGCTACTGCAGAAAAAGGTTCAGAACATCCACTTGGTGAGGCAATAGTAAAAGAAGCAGAGGAAAGAAAACTAGATTTCAAAAGGACAGAAAAATTTAATGCTGTGCCAGGTAGGGGAATAGATGTAACTATAGATGGTAAAAAAATATTACTTGGAAACAAAAAACTTATGGATGAGAGCAATGTTTCTTTATTAGATTTAGAGAAAACATCGGATAAACTTGCGGGAGAAGGAAAGACACCTATGTTTATTGCTATCGAAGGTAAATTAAGTGGCATAATTGCAGTAGCAGACACAGTAAAAGAAAATAGCAAAAAAGCTATAGAAAGACTTCATAGTATGGGAATACAGGTTGCAATGATAACAGGTGATAATAAAAGAACAGCAGAAGCAATCGCAAAGCAAGTTGGGATAGATACAATACTTGCTGAAGTATTACCAGAAGATAAGGCAAATGAAGTTAAAAAACTACAAGCAGAAGGAAAAAAGGTTGCTATGGTTGGTGATGGAATAAATGATGCACCAGCACTTGCACAAGCGGATATCGGTATTGCTATAGGATCTGGAACCGATGTTGCTATGGAGTCTGCAGATATCGTGCTTATGAGAAGTGATTTAATGGACGTACCTACAGCTATTGAATTAAGTAAGAAAACTATAACAAATATTAAGCAAAATTTATTCTGGGCTTTTGGATATAATATTCTAGGAATACCAGTTGCAATGGGAGTGTTACATTTATTTGGGGGTCCGCTTTTAAATCCAATTATCGCGGCGCTTGCAATGAGTTTTAGTTCAGTTTCAGTATTAACAAATGCATTACGCTTGAAAGGCTTTAAGCCATTAAGATAAAGGTTCTCAATATATGAGAAATTAAAATTGGAAAGGAGCAATAAAAATGAAAAAGAAAATATACGTAGAAGGTATGAGCTGTGGACATTGTGTAAACCATGTTAGTGAGGCATTAAATGAAATTGGAGCAACAGAAATTGAGGTGAATCTTGAAAGTAAGGTTGCAACTGCTGAAATTGGTGACAGTATTAGTGATGATGTTATAAAACTTGCTATTGAAGATGCAGGATACGATGTTGTAAAGATAGAAAAAGCATAGATTAAATAATAAAATTTAAATTAATGAAAGGTTCAAGTATTACACAAAATGTAATACTTGAACCTTTTTTATTAAATGTCTTGAAATCTTTATTAGAAATACCAATGCCATTGTCATGTACTTCTATGATGATGTTATTATTTGGCCATAAGCCTGGGTTATTCGCCTTAAACTCAATATCCCAGGTTTTTATTTTGAAAATTTCTTTGAATGTTGCATTTCTACATAAAATCTTTATAAGTATTTTCTATAATAAGTTATAACAAAAAAAAGAGTGGAGAGATAAATATGGGAAGAATAATATCAATATTAATTCTTATGGGTGAATTGAGTAGTATATTCTAGTTTATAAGATTTATTATAATTCAGATATAGAGGTGTATAATTTGAAATATCATGAGAAACAGATTAAATTGGATAATCCGCTTTCATTCTGGAAGCATTTTGAGAACGAGGAAAGGTTTTTATTTTATAATCCTTTAAAAAAGGAGTTTATATTGGGAGCGAAACGGTTAAAAACTTTTTCTATTGATGAAAATTTAAAAGATTATTTATATATCTTTTCATCAATGACATTCTTTGATTCAATCAAAGATGAAAAATGGGCCGAGTTTGGTAATGAAAATATTGCATTTGAATATTATCTTGTAAAAAAAGATGGAAAACAAACGTTTTATTATTTTAACGATTTTGTTGAAATTGAAAATAGAGAGTTAGAGGTTTGTGAACATTCTTACAAAAATGGAATGGACGATTATAAAGCATGGACACAAATATTTTCTGCGGCGAAAGATGCAATATCAAGTAAAGAGGTAAATAAAGTTGTTATTTCTAGAGAAGTTAAAGTTCAATGTAATAGTTTGATAAACGTAGAAAGTGTTTTGCAAAAGCTTTTGAAACACAACATAAATAGCTTTGTATTTGGATACTATAAGGATGGAAAAACATTTGTAGGTGCAACGCCAGAGATTTTGGTTCAAAAAGAAAAAAATATGGTGTTAAGTTATGCACTTGCTGGCACTATTTTGCGAAGTAATGAAAATGATGAATTACAGAAGGAAGTTTTGTTAAAGGATACTAAAAATCGTCATGAACATCAAATTGTTATTAATTCAATAGTTAATGTTATGAAGAGATTTACAGATGGATTGATAGTAGATGAAACTAAAATTTTAACACTAAAAAATCTTCATCATTTACAAACAGCGATTCATGGAAAAGATAAAAATAGCACTTTACTTCAATGGGTAAAAAGGCTTCACCCAACACCTGCTTTAGGGGGGTATCCGGTAGATAAAGCTATGGAATTAATTAAAAAATATGAAAAACATGAGAGAGGTTTGTATGCGGCACCTATTGGCATAATTGATGGAAATGGGGACGGTATATTTGTATCAGGAATAAGATCTGCTCTAATTGAAAAAAATATAGCATATGCATGCGTTGGCTGTGGCATAGTTGATAAATCGAATTGTGAAGTTGAATACATTGAAACAAAAGATAAATTAAAAACAATAATTGAAAGTTTATAGTGAGGAGGAGAAATGAATGACAAATTATATTGCGGCGTTAGTTGACGAATTATATCAATTAGGTGTGCGTGAAGTTGTAATTAGTCCAGGCTCAAGGTCAACACCTTTATCAATATTATTTTGTGAACATGATTTTAATATTTTTGTAAATGTGGATGAGCGTTCTGCAGGTTTTTTTGCACTTGGAATAGCTAAAGAGCAGACAAGGCCTGTGGTGCTAGTTTGTACATCAGGTACTGCGGTAGCAAATTATTTACCTGCAATTGTAGAAGCAAAGTATTCGGGAGTTCCATTAATTGTGTTAACGGCTGATCGGCCCCCCGAACTACGTAATGTTGGGGCACCACAAACGATTGATCAAAATAAAATATTTGGCGATTTCACAAAATACTATGAAGAGTTAGCTTTGCCTGAAGAAAGTGACAACATGTACAGATATGTACGCATTGTTATGCAGAGGGCATATACAAGTGCTATGTCAAAAGAATATGGGGTAATTCATATTAACATACCAATCCGCGATCCTTTAATTCCAGATTTGAGTAAGCTTAATTTTACTGTAGGACGATCAAAAATTAAATTTGAATACATTCAAGGGGAAATTAAAGGTTGTTTAGATGTCTCCATTTTTAAAAATAAAAATGGAATTATAATTTGTGGTGGGGATGCCTATTCAAACTATCATGAAGAAGTGATAGAAATGGGAGAACGCTTAAAAGCACCCATACTCGCTGATCCAATTTCAAATATGCGAAATTACTCAAATGATATTATAATTGATAGTTATGATGCCTTTTTAAAAAATGATGATATTAAAAAAGAATTAGAGCCTGAATTTATTATTCACATTGGTCAAGTACCTGTTTCGAAACGGTTGCAGCATTTTTTAACCATGCATCAGGAGGCCTTATATGTACAAGTAGGTGAAAGCTCTAAGTATTGTAATCCATCATTGTCAACTAAAATATATATTAAGGCTTCACCAAAATTGTTTGCTGAGTCTATTTGTACAGAACATGATAACAGAGAATATTTAGATAAATGGTTAAGATATCAGAAACAAATGCGTGAACAACTGAATGGTGCAAAGGGTGAAGGGCGATTGTTTGAAGGAAAACTAATTCAAAATTTGCAAAGTATGCTGCCTGCGAAAAGTAGATTAGTCGTAGCAAATAGTATGGCAATACGGGATATGGATTACTTCTTTGAAGCCCGTAATCAAAATATAAAGGTGTTATGTAACAGAGGCGCAAATGGGATTGATGGCACTGTTTCCACCGCACTAGGTATATCTACTTCAAATCATCCAACGGTTCTTTTAACAGGCGATTTAGCATTTCACCATGATTTAAATGGATTACTAATTGGAAAAACACATAAATTAAATTTAATTATACTGTTACTTAATAATGATGGGGGAGGAATTTTTAGGTACTTACCTCAAAGTAAAGGAAATCACTTCGAACATTTATTTTTAACCCCGCAGGGAATAAACTTTGAAGGTTTAAAAACTTTGTATAATACAATATATTTTGAAGCAAAAGATTATAAGTCTTTTGATGCTGATTTCAATGAAGCATTAACAATGGAGGGAATTAAGTTAATTGAGGTAAAAATAGATTCAGAGTTAAGTAAAAAATTACATGATAAATACACAACATTGTAGGGTGATAATATGTTCATTGAAATTGAAAATATTAAATATCATATTGAAGTAAGGGGTGAAGGAAAACCAATTATTTGTTTGCATGGCTTCTCAGAAAATGCAAATACATGGGAATTTATTGAATTAGATGGGTATAAGTTGATATTAATAGATTTAATTGGACATGGGAAAAGTGATAAACCAAAGCTTCGTAAATATTATTCCTTTAAAGTAATGCTCAGGCATCTAAATAAACTCATTTTTCAATTAGGGTTAAAGAAATACACAATGTTAGGTTATTCTATGGGTGGTCGTATTGCATTAGCATATGCTTTGATTTATCCAAAGGAAATAGATAAGTTGATTTTAGAGAGTGCTTCTTATGGTGAAGATGGAGTTCTAAATCGATTAAAGCGTAGAAGAAATGACTTAGTGTTAGCAAAACAGATAGAGAAAAATGGAATAGAATGGTTTAGTGAATATTGGAGTCACTTAAATATTTTCGAATCACAAAAAAGGTTATCAAAGTCTATGATTAATGAAATAAATAAAAGACGGTTAGGCAATAGTACTAGAGCACTTTCAAACACTTTGAAGAGCACTGGCCAAGGAAAATTTCCATGCTTAAAAGGCAAAATCATTAAATTATCTATATCTATATTATATATAAGTGGTGAATATGATAAAAAATATAGAGTAGTTGGCAAGAATTTTGGAAAGCTTAATAAAAATGTAAAGCATGTAATAATAGATGGATGTGGACATAATACTCATATTGAAGATATTAACGCATTTATTAAAGTTTTAAATAAATTTTTAAAAAATTAAAAGGAGTGAAGATATGGAAAAATTTGATTGGAAAGACTCATTGCGTAATTATGAAGATATTAAATATGAAACTTATGATGGAATTGCAAAGATTACAATTAATCGACCTGAAGTGCGAAATGCTTTTCGTCCTAAAACTATAATGGAATTAATTCATGCGTTTACTATGGCTCGTGAAGATAGTAAAATAGGCGTGGTTATTTTAACTGGTGCTAATCATGGTCAAGGCGTTGCGAATGAAGCGTTTTGCTCAGGAGGAGATCAAAAAGTACGCGGAAATGGAGGATATGTTGGTGATGACAATATCCCACGTTTAAATGTTTTAGATTTGCAACATTTAATTAGAATTATCCCAAAACCAGTTATCGCAATGGTTAATGGATATGCAATTGGTGGTGGACATGTCTTACATATAGTATGCGACTTAACAATAGCTTCTGAAAATGCTAAATTTGGTCAAACAGGACCCAAAGTAGGTTCTTTTGACGGTGGGTATGGTGCAGGATATCTAGCACGTATTGTGGGCCATAAAAAAGCACGTGAAATTTGGTATTTGTGTCGTCAATATTCAGCTAAAGAGGCTTTAGATATGGGACTTATAAATACAGTAGTCCCATTTGATAAGTTAGAACAGGAAACAGTTAAATGGGCAAAAGAAATAATGCAACATTCGCCAACGGCGCTACGTTTCTTAAAAGCATCTTTTAATGCAGATACGGATGGATTAGCTGGATTACAACAATTAGCAGGAGATGCTACTTTGTTATTTTATACTACAGAGGAGGCAAAAGAGGGTCGCGATGCTTTTAAAGAAAAACGAGATCCTAATTTTGATAAATTCCCTAAATTCCCATAAATAAATTTAGGAAGGTGAGATACTATGAACTGGCTAAAGGAACAAAATTATAAAAGCCCTAATAAAAGGTTTATTAATGACTTAACTTTTCATGAAGTTTATGAACGGGTAACAGACCTAGCTGGGAAACTATCTTCCTATGTAAAAACTGAGAGAAGAGTTGCCATTTATTCAAATAACTCAATTGATATGGCACTATTTTTTTTGGCACTTCAACTTCTGGGCAAAGAAGTGCTAATGCTAAATACTCATTTGACAGATAGTGAAATAAAAAGACAATTGGAACTTACAAAGGTTCAGGTTGTATTTTCTGATGACGAGAAATTTATATGCTTTAATAAAGTCTACCAGAGTGAAAATAAAAATATAAAACTAATTGAAGAGTTTGAGGCTGAAAGCATTGTTGTTATCATGAATACAAGTGCTACAACAGGTAAATTTAAATCTGTTCCGCTTAGGTGGAAACAGTTTTCTGCTCATGTAAGAGCATCACGAAAAAGTATTGGGGTAACAACGAGAGACAATTGGCTTCTAGTATTACCTATGTATCATATTAGTGGATTAACTATCTTAATGCGTAGCTTATACAATGGAACTCAAATTACTATATTAGAAAAATTTGATGAAGAGCAAGTTTTAACCTTAATTGAAAGAGGTTTTATCAATATGATATCTATTGTTCCAACTATGTTAAACAGGATTATTGAGAGAATAGAGAAACATAAACTACGTGTTGTGCTTTTAGGTGGCGAATTTATTCCTAAAGCTTTGGTTGAAAAAAGTATAATGAGGAACATTCCTATATATAAGACCTATGGTATGACGGAGACAACAAGTCAGGCTACTACTTTTTCAGTATTAGAATATCCAAAAAAAATTGATTCAGTAGGAATGCCGCTTGAAAATGTAGATATCCTTATTGAAAAACCTGATGAAAATGGAGTAGGTGAGGTTTTACTTAAAAGTCCTATGTTAATGGATGGATATATAGGTAAAAAGAATATAGCTGGTTACTTTAATACAGAAGATGTGGGATATATAGATGAGGATGGTTTTTTGAAGATAGTCGCTCGTCGCACAGATATAATTATATCTGGTGGTGAAAATATTTATCCAAAAGAGATTGAAAATATTCTATATACACATCCGCTTATAGATGAATGTGCGGTGGTTGGACATATTGACGAAAAGTGGGGACAGATTCCTATACTTTATGTGGTATCTACTTTATATGAACATGAAATATTAGAGTATATTTCAAATAAATTAGCTAAATATAAGATTCCTAAAAAAATTATTTACTTAGAGGAACTTCCTAAAAATTCAGTTGGAAAAATATTAAAAAGGGATTTATAAGAGGGTGTATATATGCAAATAGAACAAATAGAACTTTTTCATATTAGGATGCCTTTGAATTTTAATTTCAAAACATCACAGGCTTCTATAAAGTGGCGTGAAACAATTGTAATTAAAGCTATGGATGAGCTTAAAAATGTAGGTTATGGTGAAGTGGTTTCATTTAATGAACCCTTTTATACAAATGAGACATTAGCATCTTCAAAGAAGGTATTAATAAATAAATATATTAAAGCTGTAATTCGTAAAGATATGGATCATCCTTTTGATATACATAAAGATTTAGATAGCTCGTGCCCAATGGCACTGTCAGGACTCGAAAATGCCTTGGTAGACTTATATGCTAGAAGAAATAAGTTATCCATTATGAAACTAGTATTTAATGAAGAAACTAATGATGAGATCTATGCAGGGATTGTACTAGGTGATTTGGATATTAAAATGCTTTTAAAACAAATTGGTGATTACCAAAAGGAAGGATATACTCGCTTTAAAATGAAGATTAAACCGGCCGATGGTTTTGAAAAATTAAGGGCTATTAGAAAAATTTACCCAAGCATTCAATTGTTAGTAGATGCTAATAGAAGTTATAAGGTTGATCAAATAAATGAAATAAAAAAATTAGATGAATTTAATTTAATTTGCATAGAAGAACCACTTAATTCAAAAGACTTTTTAGAATATCAAAAACTTCAAAAAGAAATTATTACGCCGATATGTCTTGATGAAAGCATTCAAACAATTAAGGATTTAAAGAGTGCAATTGCGGTAAATGCATTTAAGGTGCTAAATATAAAAATAGGTCGAGTTGGTGGAATTTATTATGCAAAGCAAATGATTGATTTATGCAGGGAAAGCAATATAAAATATTGGGTTGGAAGCATGGTTGAAAGTGGTATTTCTAAAATATTGCATGTTCAATTAGCTAGTTTAAAGGATACTTTCATCCCTGGAGATTTATCATCATCAAAGCGCTACTTTAAAAAAGATATAATTAAACCAGAAATCATTGCTCAAAATGGTATAATTAAAGTTCCTAAAGGCTATGGGTTAGGTGTGGAAATTGATGAAGTTACTTTAAGAGAGTATACAATAGACTATATTAAAATAGGTGGTGAATAGTATGAATTTAATAGATGGATTAAATATAGAATATATTCATGTGCTAGATAGGGAACTTGAAGCAAAAATGAATTTAACACAGTTCCATGATCAAACCTTCGGATATTTGCATGGAGGTGCAACAATTGCCTTTGGAGAAACAATTACAGGTTATGCTTCACTTCAAAAGATAAATAAAGATCAAGTAGCAGTAGGGCAAACTATTACTGCAAATCATATGAAAGCAAAAAAAATAGAAGGATATATTATAGCAAAAGGAAAGTTAATACATGTGGGGAAGACATCTCATGTTTGGAGTGTTGAAATGTTTGATGAAAATAATGTATTAATATCATTTATGACAGTTACAAACGCCATAATAAAATCAAATAAAGATAATCCATTTGGTAAGGAGAGGTAGAAAATGAGGTTTAAATCAATAATTAAACTTATGGATATAAAAACTCTTGTTGCAGGGATTGTACCTGTAATTTTAGGCTCAATTTACTCAAAGTATGCTTTTTTAAAATTTAACATATTATATTTTATATTATTAATAGTTGCCATGATACTTATCCAAAGTGCAACTAATATGGTTAATGATTACTCTGACTTTAAAAGTGGGGCAGATAACAAAAAAAGTGGTGATGAAAAAGCTTTAGTAAGTGGGGAGATTACTTCAAAACAAGTTTTGGTTGTCATATTCTTGTTTGAGCTTACTGCTTGTATGATTGGTATTTTTATTGCTAGTCAGACAAGTTATTATATTATGCTAATTGCAATTATAGGAGGTATTATTTCAATTTCATATGCTTTTGGTCCTTTTCCGATTTCATATACTCCTTTTGGTGAAATTGTTGCTGGTGTAACAATGGGTATTGGTATAACAACAACAGTGATTTATATTCAATCTGGTGTAATTAACCTAAATACAGTTTTAGTTGCAATTCCAACAGTAATATATATAAGTACTATATTATTATCTAATAACATAAGTGATTTACAAGAAGACCTTGATGTTGGTAGAAAAACACTTCCTATTTTGATGGGTGTAAAAAATGCAGAAAAGCTTTGGATTTTTAATGTAATAATGCTTTTAATACTAACATTTATTTTATGTGTAGTACACATTTATCCGATTGTTGTACTAGTGACTGTTTTAATATTTTTTCCTTATAAATCTATATTTCATTTTATATCTTATGATAAAAACATGAATACAAAAGGCAGAACTATGGAGCTTATCAGTAAAATTGGATTAAAATATCATTTAGCTGTAGTTGTTGGATTACTAATAGCAATCATATTTTAAAAATATAAAGGGTGTTCAATAAATTGCACACCCTTTATGATTGTTTAATTACTAACCTAAACTGTACACCAAATCCTCCACTGGGGTAGTTCCAATCAATATTATCATGTGGACATGCGATTAGTATGAGGCCTCTATGTCTAAGATTTAATAGATTTTTTCTTGTTTAAAGCAGCTACAGCTATAATTAGTACAATTACTCCTAAAAATCCGACACCAATTATAAGAAAGTTAGGGCCTTGCGCATTAACATTAAAATCAATGGTTTTTGATTGTCCTTTCACATCAAAAGTAGATTCAACAATCCATTTACCTGTACTTTTGAAGTTTACCATGCCTGTATATTCGCCTTTTGTGGACCCGTCTTTTAAAGCTATCATCGGCATATCGCTTGCACTCATACCACTCATACCAGGCATACCAGCCATACCACTCGCACCACTCGTATTAGTCATACCATCCGTACCATTAGGATCATCCGCATATGCAGTGACTTTTAAATTAGGTAAAGGGTTTCCATTTTTATCAAGTATGAAAATGGTAAAATCATTATTACCTAGTTTCAATTTTTGAGTTGAGAAGGTTAAGGTGGCTTTTACGCCATCAACCGTTTTGTTTATTTGAGTATCGGTTGTAGAAGCAAATGTAGATGTTGAAACTGCTAAAACTAATATTAAGGTAAATACAAAGTTTTTTAATGATTTTAATTTCATGTTTATTGGGCCCCTTTTTAAAAATACTTATTTTAATCTTTAAAAAAATTCATTTTAGGAGGAAATTTGATTAAAATCCGATTTTTTGGTAAAGAAATTTTTAAGAATGGGTAGTATAAAGTGGTCAAGTCCAATAGTATAGGCATTAGCCCCAACAAATAAGAGTATGAATGCTACTGTATACATATTTGGATTTGTACTAGTAGTGCCAGCTAACATATAATTTAGGTTCATAAGTGCACCAGCGATAAGGCCAACAACTGTAAGCGCACCTAGTATTAAGCTAATGCCAACAAGAAACTCACCAAATGCAACTAGATAACTAAATGTTACAGCATTAGGTAGTGCTATGTTTTTGATAAAGTCAGCATACCACGATTGAACTGCTGGGTGAGCACCGGAAGCTTTAATTAATGAAGAGTTTAAAAATCCAGTTATACCGGTGCCAGCAGTACTACCAACCCATCCATCTCCAGTGATTTTTTCCCATCCAGAAGAAATCCACTGGTAACCTAACCATATACGTAGTGCTGTCCATACGATGTTGAAGTATTTATTTTTAAGTAATTTCATTTTAAAATCTCCTTAAATTATTATTTGTATATTTGTTTAGAAAGTTTAATATTTTTATAATGAGAGACTTACTTAGCATGGGAAAGACTAAGAATAAGATTTGTATGCACAGTACTATGATATTAAAAAGTTGTGAAGATAATATGTAGAAAGGTTTTATTATTATGCTAATCTAAACTGTATTCCAAATCCTCCACGGGGATAGCTCCAATCAATATTACCGTGAGGACATGCAACTCGACAGGCACCACATTCAAGACATCCCTCAAACCCTACAACTATTTTAGAATCTTTATATTGGTATACTCCTGCGGGACAAAACTTTGTACAATTCTTTTCGTCGCAATTAGCACAAACACCTTCATCTTTGATAATTAGATGTGATACTGTGTCAGCGATATAAGTATTCAAAAACAATTTATCGTCAATATTAACTTTCTTTTTTATATCACTCATTATTTCACTTCCTTTAACATTTTAAATAAATCTAAAGCGGCAGTAAACATCGATCTGCCATTAGTCATGTGTTTCATTATTAACTTTTGTTTTTTAGATTTACTTGCACCGTCTACAGTTAACATTTCACTTACAGATTTATTGAGTGCTGGCATATAATGATTGAAGTAAGCACCATTATTCTCCATAGTAGAGGAAGCATTTTTATATTTCTTAAGATCCTTTGTAATGTAACTTTCCTTAATTAGATCCTCATAATGAGAAAGGGTGCTTTTCGTGAAGTCTCCAATACCTTTAGCTCTTATAATTGTTTCACCAGCAAAACGTCCTGAAGTCATTCCCATGTTTGAGCCTTCCCTGTGAATACCGTTAACAAACTGAGCTGCATCACCGATAACTATAACTCCATCATCCATTAATTTCGGAATGCTTTTATAACCACCTTCTGGAATTAAGTGTGCATAATATTCACAAGGCTGGCTTCCCGCAATTAAGGGCTTAACCATAGGGTGATTTTTTATATATTCTAATAGCTCATAAGGCTTAACGCGTTTCTCATACATTTGTGAGAGTAATGCACCGCATCCAATAGATATATGATCTTTATTTGTATAGATGAAGGCGGTACCTACCATGCCTAAAGTAGTATCACCAAATATTTCAATGGTTGCTCCCATTCCTTTATCAAGGTTAAAGCGTTCTTCAATTTTATCAGAAGGCATTTTTAATTCCTCCATAACACAAAGAGCAACTTGGTCTTTGCGCCATTCTTTATGAAAGCCAAGACTTTTACCTAGGAGCGAATTTACCCCGTCTGCAAGAACAATTACATCAGCCAATATATCTCCATCAGGTCTGTCCGTGCGAACACCAACCACTTTATTATTTTCTAGTATGCATTCTTTTACTACAGTTTCATTAACAATCAGTGTACCAACTTCAACACATTTTTTTGCAAACCATTGATCAAATTTACCTCTAAAGACAGTAAAGTTATTGTAGGGAGCTTTTGACCATCCCATATCTTTATAGCCTGTTTTAACGACAGATTCTTTACCCATAATCCATAAATTTTGTTCAATGATGGGGCGCTCGAGTGGGGCATCCTTCCAGAAATCAGGGATGATTTCTGCCATCATATGACTGTATAGGACGCCACCCATAACATTTTTAGAACCAGGATGTTGACCTTTTTCAATTACAATAATTTTAAGGCCTGCTTTTGACATCGTATAAGCTGCTGCAAGCCCGGCTACACCAGCTCCAACAATAATAGCATCAAATTTTTCACTCAACGCTTACCCCTCCCTTCATATTGGAATTTAAATTCTTTAGATCAGATAGAGACTCTTTAAATACTTTAATTAATTTAGGCAATATTGTAAGTGCATCTCCAACAATGCTATAAGTAGCCATTTTCATCATAGGACATTCAGCATCTGTATTAATAGCAACTATGATTTCAGACCCTTGAAGGCCAACAGTATGTTGCACGGCTCCTGAAATTCCTATTGCGAAATATAGTTTTGGAGATACTGTTTTGCCTGTCTGACCAACTTGACGGTTATGATCAATTAAATCTTTTTCAACAGCACCGCGGCTTCCAGAAACAACACCTCCAAGGACACTAGCAAGTTCATTAAGTAGCTTAAATACCTGTTCGTTTTGTATACCACGACCGCCGCTCACTATAATTTTTGCGTCTTCAAGTTTGACATTTTCTGATCCATCTTTGACTATTTTTAGAACTATAGTTTTCAAAGACTCTTCGTCAATGGTAAATGTCTCTTTTATCACTATGCCAGTCCTATTTGGTTCAGGGGTAGGCATTTTCATAACCTTTGGATGGACAGTGGCCATTTGAGGTCTATGGTTTTTACATACAATGGTAGCCATAATATTTCCACCAAAGGCAGGCCTACTAGCAAGTAATATTTTTTTCTCTAAATCAATATCAAGAGCCGTGCAATCAGCAGTTAATCCTGTTTTTAGTGTAGTTGCAACTGCACCAGCAAGATCGCGTCCAGTGGTTGTTGCTCCCATTAATAATATCTCTGGTTTATACTTTTCTACAAGATAGCAAAATGCTTTCATATAGGTTTCAGCTCTGTAAAAATGAAATACTGGATCATCGATAATATATACTGTATCTGCACCATGTTCGAAAAGTGTAGACATAATAGATTCCACTTTGTCACCCAAAAGAACTGCGGATACTTGTACATTTAAACTAGAAGAAAGTTTTTTTGCTTTACCAATGAGTTCGAGGGTAACGGTGGCTAGTTTTCCTTCTAACTGTTCTACAAATACCCATACACCGGAATATTCTTTATCTATAGCTGCCACTTACGTATTCCTCCTTTTAATTTATCAACTAAAGTTTTAACTACTTCATCCTCGCTACCTTTAAGCAATTCACCACCGACTCTTTGCTTAGGTGAAAAGATGCGCTGCACAGAAGTTGGAGATCCATTTAACCCCAATTTACTTAAATCGCCGCCTAAATCATTAATTCCCCAAGTAATAGGCTTATAACGGGCTGCCTTAATCATATTTGTTAAAGGTGAAAAGCTTAATTCGTTAATATCTTTTTCTACTGTTATTAGGCATGGGAGTTTTGATTGTACAACTTCATAGCCATTATCAATTTTTCTATGAACAACAACAACATTCTTTTTCAAATTGAAATTTTCAATAGATTCAACGTAAGTTAATTGAGGCATACCTAAACGACAGGCAATACCTGGTCCTACTTGCGCGGTATCTCCATCTATGGCTTGTTTACCACAAAGCAGCAAATCAATCCGTTCAATTTCTATTACTTTCTTTATTCCCATGGCAAGGATATAACTAGTAGATAGTGTATCCGATCCTGCAAAGGCACGGTCTGTTAGCAGATATCCTTCATCAGCACCCATCTCAATACATTTTTTAATAACTTCCTCTGCCTTTGGAGGTCCCATGGAGATAATAGAAACTTTCCCTCCAAATTCTTTTTTTATTTTAACTGCTTCTTCAACAGCATGAGCATCAAAAGGATTAATAATAGTAGGTGCACTTGATCTATCCATGGTATTTGTTTTTGGATCCATTCTAATTTCTGTAGTATCAGGTACTTGTTTTACACAAACTAAGATATGCAATTAATAACAACTCCTTTTAAATAACAGCTCTTTTTTAATTTTAGATTTAGGTAAACTAAAGGTGCATAATCATTTTTATAAGGGTTTAATGCCATAATGTATAGAAGCTATTCCACAAGTTAGGGATTTAAACCCTGAATTTTCAAAGCCAACATTTTCGAATTCGTGTCGTAGTTGCTTTTTTGTCATAAAGTCATTTACTGAATCTCTTAGATAGTTATAAGCCGCTTTATCTTGAGTACCTAAGTAGCCAATAACAGGTAGTACAAAGTTAAAATATAAATTATATACATTTCTAAAGACTGGCATTTTAGGCTTAGATAATTCTAAGCAAATTACTTTTCCACCAGGTTTTAAAACTCTATACATTTCAGAAATAGCCTTAATTTTGTTAGGTACATTTCGTAAACCAAATGCTATAGTAATACAATGAAAGCTATTATCTTCAAAAGGAAGCTCCATAGCATCTCCTTGTATTAAGTTGAATTTATAACCGCTTAATGATTTGTTAAGTTTTTTATATCCTACATTAATCATTTCTTTATTGAAGTCGAGACCAACAACCATAGTGGATTCTCCTACTGCTCTACATTCAAGTTCTATCATTTTACCCGTACCGCAACATAAATCCAATACTTTATCATTCTCTTTAATGTTACATAGTTTTACTGCTTTTTTTCTCCAAAGCTTATCTATATTTAAAGTTAATATTGCATTCAATTTGTCATATTTAGTAGCAATTGATGAGAATATACCTTGTACATCTGTTATCGTTTCTGACATTATCTAGGCCTCCTTTTACTATTTAATTTGTTACATACGCATTGCCATTGGAATAGAAAATAATATTATATTTGCTACTGCAAGTAATACCATTAGAATTGCATAAACTACTGAGGTTCCTAAAAGTGTTGTTTTAGTTTGACTGCTCTTAGCAATTCTATAAGCAGTGTATATTGAACCTACAGTACCAATTATAATAATGATATACTGAAGAATTTGAATAGACGGACTAGGGAGTATTGCAGTTGAAGCTCCGTGAGATGACACTCCGAAAAGTTCCATTATAGTATAAATCACTGATTTACCTTCTGCTAGCAAGTGAAATAGATTATGAGCTATATGTCCTGCTAAGTCTAAAGGGATAATAGCATATCCAAATTTAGCAAAGTTTTCCATTACGGAAGCCTTGTTGAATTTTTTAGCAATAAGACCTGTTAAAAGCAGTAACACGACAGGAATTAGCATAGCTATAATGAAAGTTACAGTAAATGTTATATAATAATTTGTTGTTCCTAGTATATTTTCAAGAGAATGTAATATCTTTTCCCATATCGTTAGCATAGTTATGTTTTGAACAAATACAATACCCATGATTACAATGGCCAAAAATGCAACTTCTACTCTAGGTTTTTTTATATCCCATAATTCTTCAGTGGGAACACGTGGACTTATTCTAATAGAGTCATTTGGACAATTTTTAACGCAATTACCACATAAGTTACATTCTGCACTGCTTTCCATGGTTTTAGGGAATTCGAACATAGGACATCCAGGAACTTCAGTTGTTCCTTTGTAACAAGAGGCAGTTTTACAATTTTTACATACTTCTGGTGTAGCACGTAGTTCAACCATACCAGCTCTAGAATAGTTACCAGACAATCCACCAAGGAAACATAAATATCTGCACCAAGTCCTTCTCTCAAAGAGTGCACCAGAGAATATTACTGCAGTAGTTATCATTAAAAGTAATACTCCTGAACCTCGAGGGTTCTCAACTACGCCCCAAACATGATCACTCCAGGTAATCATTAAAAAAGTTGCATCAATAATCCAAATTCCATATTTTCGTAAAAATTTTGGTACGGGTTTGTTATTGCCTACAAATTTCTGAACTACATCATTTAGAAGCCCAAAAGGGCATACAATACACCAAAATCTACCAAAAAGCAGTAGAAGGATTGGGAGTAGCGGCCACCATAATACCCAAGTTCCTGCAGTACCAAAGTTATCATGAGCGTCGGTTGGTCCAGCGATCAATTCATAGACGATAAAGGCGAAAATTAGCGCTACGGGCCACTGGAATACACCAGGATACCATTTACTTTTAATGAATTTTTTGAAAGTTTTATTTTTTAGGAAATCCTTATGTTTTTTTTCAGTTGTTGTGGATAAATCGGGTTTTAAAGGTGTTTTTATATTTGCCATTAATATGATGCCTCCATTTTTAAGATTTAATAGATTTTTTCTTATTTATAGCAGCTATGACTATAATTAGTACCGTTACTCCTGCGAAGCCAATTATAAGAAAGTTAGGGCCTGATTTTTGAACATTAACATTATAATCAATGGTTTTTGACTGTCCTTGTACATCAAAAGTAGATTTGACAATCCATTTACCCGTACTTTTAAAATCTACCATACCTGTATATTCACCCTCCATAGAACCATGTTTTAGAGTTATCATCATGGGTTTATTATCTGCTGACATGCCACTCATACCAGTCATATTAGTAGAGTTATCCATATTTGCAGTAACTTTTAAATTAGCATTAGGAAAAGGTTTCCCATTTTTATCAAGTATGGAAATTGTAAAATTGTTACTACCTGGGTTTACTTTTTCATTTGAAAAGGTTAATGAAGATTTTACGCCATCAACCTCTTTAGTTATTTGGGTATTAGTTGCAGATGCAAATGCTAAGGTCGAAAATGGTAAAAATAATATTAAGGTAAATACAAGGCTTTTAAGTGATTTAAATTTCATGTTTATAGGGCCCCTTTCATATTTAAAAATAATTTTTTAATACTATAATCTGCGGATATGTTAAATTTAGTGCACTTGATTAGAAAGATTAACATTTTCATTATGAGTTACTTACTTTGTATGTGAAAGACTAAGAATGAAATTCACAAGATTTATCAAACTTACTTTGTATACAGAATCCTCAAAGGTCTTAAGTGATGAAATAGCTATATCTCCATATAATTTAGCATCTTCAGACGTTATATTTAGCTCAGCATAAACATCTTTATCCATACAATCATCCATTATCTGGTATGCCATTCCTAAATTTAAACCATACTCTTCTATGCTATTAACTTGTTCTTTTGTTGCTCCAGCTAGAGCTGCTGCAATTTTGCAACTAACAGACATAAATAATGCTGTTTTGCCTCTAATTATATCTAAATAAATTTCACGAGTAGGTAACATAATTTCTGCTTGAATCACTTCAGAAGCACACATATTTTCGGTTAATTCAACTATAGTTTGTTTAAATTCTTTTGGTAGTGAACTCGAGAGAGTAGAGAATGCTAAAGAATAAACAACATCACCTGCGAGTACTGCTATTTTATTGCCATAAATTTCATTTAGAGTTTTTTGACCACGCCGAACCATATCGTTATCAAGTACATCATCATGTATTAAACTAGCACTGTGCATGAGCTCAAGGCCAGTTGCATACTTAATTAATTGATTATTGGTACTCTCTGGAAGATTATTGTTTATAATGCCGGACGAGAGCAAAGCTAAAGTAGGGCGAAGTCTTTTACCTGGAATTTTAAAGAAATAGCCTATAATTTCTTGTAAATAATTGGTGCTTAAATTTTCGCATGTTTTTCTAAGTTCTTTTTCTACGAGATTTAAATCCTTACTTATTGGGTAATAAATATCTTTAAACTGCAAATTTTCCACCACCTTTCTATATTGCGGAATCAAGTAATACTTTAATTTAAGTACCTACTGTTGAAAATGTTTTGCAAGTACAATACTGATTATATTAAAATCTTATGAAGATATTATGTAGAAGGTATATCTAATAAAAATAAATTAGATTTAACTTAGGTAGCGACCCTAACGTGAAAATCGAAGGCTTTCTTTATAAAATCTACACATGAAATTGATATAGTAAAAAAAGATATTAGTCACTATAAAAAAGGTTTAATAGATATTATGACATTTATTAATGTTAATTGTGGGAGGATGAAGTTTATGTGGATTGAAGTATCAATAGCCTTGTTTATTATAGCTATAGCAGGACATATTATTTATCATAGTCTAAAGTCAAAAGGTTCAGGAGATTGTGGATGTGGAAATTGTTCCTCAAAGCAAAAGAAGAAGTAACTTGAAATTGTTAGTTACTTAATAGGTATAGAAATCAAGAGAAAAGTTGCAGAACTAAATTAGACTGATATATTTAGATAAAAACTTTTTATACATATCTATAATCTTCATAATAAACACATAAGTTTTTGATATATTTATTTTGTGTTTTATAAATTATAAACAAATGAGGAGATGTAACAATGAAGAGAGTCCTGAGAAACCTTGCAGTTGTAATAACTTTGGTTTTAATTCCAAATGTAACAGTGCTAGCAGCCCCAGTAAATGAGAAGTTACAACAGCAGAAAGATTCACTAACTATAATTAAGACCGAGAAAGAACAAGTCGAAATGAAAATAGAAGAGTTTGATAATGAAATTGAAAAAATCATGACTAAAACAGAAGAGAATAAAGGGAAAATATCTGAAACTGAAAAGTCAATTGAAGTTGCTGCAGTAGATGTTAAAAAGGTTGCAAAGGAATCGCAGAGAGAACAGGGATTGTTTAATAGTAGAATGAGAGTTATGTACATAAATGGATCCGATGGATATTTGAGTATTATACTGGATTCGGAGAGTGTTGGAGATTTTATATCAAGAGTAGATAACATAAAAACCGTTTTAGAGTTTGATAAAAAATTAATGGCTAAGTTTGAAGCATCACAAAAAGAATTAAATGAAAAACAACAAAGTTTGAAAAATACAAAGGAAGCATTACAGGGTTTACAAGTAGAAAATAAGCAGAAGATTGATAAAATAATGGTTACTAAAGCGTCACAAAACAAATTAATAACTGAATTAAGGAACAAGGAAATTGTTGCTAAAGAATTACAGAATAAATTGATTACTGAAAGTAAAAGTAATAAGAATATTTCAATGCAGATAATTGAACCTCAAGTGTCAGCAAATAAAAGTTTAACGAAAATAAGCGAATTAAAAAAATCAGTGTCTGCATATACACCTTCAAGGGGTGGAGCAACAGTATCACAAGGTGCTATAATAGCTTATGCTTCTAATTTCCTTGGCACACCATATTTATGGGGTGGAACAACGCCATCAGGCTTTGATTGTTCAGGATTTACGCAATATGTATACGCACATTTTGGAATATCTGTAGGAAGAACAACCTTTGATCAGATAAATGATGGTGTAGAAGTATCGAGGGATAATCTTCAGCCTGGGGACTTGGTGTTCTTTGGAACCTTTGCAAATCCTCATCATATGGGTATGTACATTGGAGATAATAATTATATACACGCTCCTCATACAGGAGATGTAATTAAGATTTCAGCTTTGGGAAGAAATGATTATGTAACAGCTAGAAGAGTAAAATAAAAAATACGTAATAGATATAATCATGAATTTATCATGACATGATTTACCTTCTTCTAAACATTTTATCATCATCGGTATCAATAAAATCATCATTAGTGGACAAACAAAAGGAATTATTGATGATAAGGTAATTCTAAAAGCAGTATTTCCAGATAGGTTATCTATCTGGATTTAATAGTTATTTAGAAAACGTAAGGGTGAAAGTATTCCTAGTTCTTTCTAGAAAGAATTGTTTTCTTTTTAGTATATTCTTCTTCATTAATTTCCCCTTTAGCGTATCTTTCATTTAGTATATCTAAAGCCAAATTACTTGATGAGAAAGATGAAGGCGAATTAACTTTCATTAGTTTGAAAACTAGAAAAACAAATGCTGAAAATACTAGAAACCCAAAGACCATCATTAGAAACATCCCCCCTCCAGTGCCATATCCAGATCCTAAAAATCTATTACAATACATATAAATAACCTCCTTGAATAAGTTTAGATTCATTTACTTAATATAACTAAATTATAAACTGTAATTGTGAAGAAAATATGAAGAGAGTTCTCTACTCTTCAAACTTATTTATGGATATAATTCAAGTGACTTTGCTGTTTAAGATTCCTTGAATATTTGGATAATAATTACAAAACTTTATTAAAATATAAAATAAACGTACTTCCTTCTCCTTCTGTACTTTTTACTTCTATGTCTGCCTTGTGGAGGGTCAATATGTTCCTTACAATTGTAAGGCCTATACCAGAGCCTTCTATTTCATGTCTACTTTTATCTCCTCGATAGAGTCTTTCAAATATATAAGGTAAGTCCTCTTCCTTAATGCCAATGCCTGTATCTTGAATTTTCAATATTATTTTTTTATTAGATTCTTTTAAAGTAATATTAATTTCTCCTTGATTTTGGGTAAATTTAACCGCGTTTGAAAGTAAATTAATAATGACTTGTTTTATTTTATCTGTGTCTCCCAAAATATCACATTGGTTATTGGTGCTACATTTTAATGTCATTGTGATGTTCTTATTTTCTGATAATAGCTCAAACTCTTTTTTGACTAAAGTAAGGATATCTTTTAAAGAGATTATTTCCATATTTAAGGCGGTTTCTTCTCCTTCAATTTGTTTCAAGGTATTTAAATTGTCTATAAGCTTTCCAAATCTAATAACCTCATCGTTAAGATAGGTTAATCTTTCATTGTCTGCTGGAAAAATACCATCAATCATAGCTTCAAAGTTGTTTTGAAGAATATTAAGGGGGGTTCTTACTTCATGAGATATATCTGATATTAATCTTTTTCTAATAGCATCTTGATTTTGAAGGTTTTCACCAAGTGTATTTATACTATTTCTTAAATTTTCAAGTTCTAAAATGGTGCTTTTGTCATTTGACCGTGCACGATAGTTCCCATTTGAGAGATCAACTGAAATTTTAGAAACTTGCCTAAGAGGATTAGAAAATTGCTTTGAAATAAGCAAACTAATTAGTATTGTTATCAAAAGTGAGAGTATAATACTTAAAATAATACCCTTGTTTATTGATGTCTTGAAAGTGATATCATCACTGGTTAATAATACTGGACCATTTTGTCCTATGTCTACATAACCTACAATTTTATCTTTATATTTTATTTGGAGAGTTCTTAAAGTATATACGCCGTTACTTTTATGGGGCATAGTAGTATTAGTGTTGTTAATTATGTCATTTGCATTCATTCCCCAAACAACTTTTTTATTTATATCCTTAAGAGTTAGGCAGTAATTACTCATAAAGGCTTCATGTGTAATTTCTATTCCAGAAGTTTTTGACCATTTACCATTCTTTTCATACACTGTTTCTAAATATTTTACTATTCCAGTGTCCCTCTTAGTTTGTATTTCAACTAAATACTTGTTAAAGGTTTTTGATATTGCTATATTTACAAAAAGTGTAGCTAAAAAGAGTGCTAGTATGGATGTACATACTAATATAATACTTAATCTTTTTCTTATGCTTTGCATAAATTAATCACCACCAAACTTATAACCGATTCTAGTTACTGTTATTATGTATTTAGGATTTCTGCTATCCAATTCTATCTTTTTACGTATATTTTTAATGTGTACATCTATTGTTCTATCAAAACCTTGAAAATCAATCCCCATAATTCTTTCAATGAGATGTTCTCTTGTAAATACTTTGCCACCGTTAGATGAAAGAATCTGTAATATGTCGAATTCATTTGGAGTAAGTGATATTTCGTTGCCTCGCACATTAACTATTCTTTTGTCATAATTAATTTCTAAATCTCCGTTATTATAAATCATTGTTTCGGATTTATTTATATTAATCCTTCTAAATAAAGCATTTACTCTTGCAGTTAATTCTCTTGGACTAAACGGCTTAACCAAGTATTCATCTGCCCCAAGGTTTAAGCCTTCTATTCTATCTTCTAAAGTGCTTTTGGCAGTGAGCATAAATATGTGTACCTCGGAAATTTTTCTTAAAATGCTGCAGACCTCTTCTCCAGAGATGTCTGGTAACATCAGGTCTAATATAACTAAATTAAATTCGATTTTCTCGAAAAGTTTTATTGCGTCTAAACCTTTCGTAGAGGTATATACACTATAGCCTTCTTTTTCGAGATATGCTTTTAGTATTTCAGAGATCTTTTCCTCGTCTTCAATAATCAATATATTATTCAAGTTTATACACTCCTTGTATAATGTAGTTGTAATAATTACTAATGTCATAATAACTATTAGTCTCATCATGATTAGTATTATAATTATCTTATTTATAATACATTAAACTCTCCAAGTCAATGAAATATGTTCGATATAAACTATATTTTATAATTAAATGGGTAAACTATATAATGCACGCTATGTATATAGTGTAGTTTTATATATGAAGGGAGAATATTTATGGGTGAAAAAGATTTAGAAAAACCAGAAAAAAACAGAAATACTATTGAAATTACAATCCCTTTTAATGGTGCTATTTCGGGAGCTAATGTAGGTTCAAACTCTTCAGATGATGATACTTCGAAAAAGAAACAAAAGAGTGATCAATCAGATAATGATAATCCCAAAGAAGGACAGATGAGTAGTAAAGCAGATTCAGGCGATTTTTCTAATGAGGATCCTTCACAAAAGGAGAAAAAGAGTAATAAATCAGATGAAAGTAATATTTCTGTTGACGCTACTTCAAAAAAAGGACAAATGATAATTAATATATCAGAAAAGTAGGTCTAAAAGTGATAGTTTCAGAAGAATAATCATAGTTTATATTTCATGTAAAAAATACATATGAGAAATCATATGTATTTTTTACATGTTATTTGTTTTATTAATATAATAGTCTTAATAAGAACGAGCATATATGAAATACTCATAAATATGGCTAAGACTAGGAAGATAGTGTATATTAGTAGTATATGGGATCTGTTTTCTCACTAAATTATCGTAAAAGGAAGGTGCTATTTTGAAGGATTTTAGAATTCTTTTAGTGGAAGATGAAAGGCTAATGTCAACATTTATTGAAATGGAATTGAGTCAT